>NZ_JBFRVM010000048.1:0-62092 GCF_041475145.1 Vibrio sp. 10N.222.49.A3 | reverse complement strand
ATACAAGGCAGAGGCGTCGATGTGTAGCTAGCCTACATGAGAAGCCGATAACGCAGTAGAAATGACCAGCAAACGCTGCCCGAAGGGTTCGGCTAAAAGCGTTTTACTCTTTGTTGAGGGATATTTGCTTAGGATGCTAGGCTACTTCCCCCTCGCCGCGATTAAAACGCTTTTATCTCGAACAAAATTTAACCGAGAAAGGTCAACACGCCCTAGAATGCTAAATAGGAATCTTATGTTTACAGGTATCGTTCAAGGAATGGCAACACTGGTTGCTATAAACAAAAAAGAGTTGTTTCAGACTCATACCATTGAGCTAAGCGACGAAATGGTTGAGGGATTAGCGATTGGTGCCTCAGTAGCTCATAACGGTTGTTGCTTAACGGTAACGGAAATTTCGGGCAATCAGATTGCTTTTGATTTAATGCAAGCCACATTGCGATTGACGAACTTAGGCCAACTGACTGTTGGTGATAAAGTGAATGTTGAGCGAGCAGCAAAATTTGGTGATGAAATTGGCGGGCATAGTATGTCTGGCCACATTACGTTGATGGCGAACTTAGTGGATGTGATCAAGACTGAAAACAACCGCACGCTTTGGTTTGAGTTGCCACAGGAATCAATGAAGTATGTATTGAGCAAGGGTTATATTGGCGTTGATGGTTGTTCATTGACGATAGGTGAAGTGGAAGAGAACCGTTTCTCTGTACACTTGATTCCTGAAACGCTAAATCGCACTTTGTTTGGCAGCCGCGAAGTAGGCGACCAAGTAAATATTGAGTTTGATCCTCAAACACAAGCGATTGTTGATACTGTTGAGCGCGTGCTAGCAAACCAGAAGTCGTAGTAGTGGTTCATCAATAACACTTGCCCTAAAAGCGTTGACTAAGTAAAAGTCGAAGATATTAAAAAAGAGCACATTAAGTGCTCTTTTTCTATTTTTGTGTTTTTCTGGGCTAGCTTCAAAATCGAGGTGTAGCTTTAAATCGAGGTGTAGCTTTAAATCGAGGTGTAGAGCCAACTCGACAAGAGAGAAAGTGTGTTAGAAAACTTGTTCGTCGTCTGCATCAATCGAGAGATGGATTCTGTCTCTCAATTCATCAACCTGCATGTCCAGATGAATTGCATTGCAACATGCAGGGCAATCGTCGTAAAAATCTTGGCTCCCATTAGAAGCATCCAGCGTTATGCTAATTGCATGACCACAATGGGGGCAAGAAACATGTTTCTCTGTGTATTTATGCATGACGAATTATCCTCACTGTACTTGCACTAATCGTAGTAGCTTGTATGGGTCGTAACAAATAGCGATATCCAACGTTGCAACTTATATAGATCGTAGTAGCTAGCTGTGATTGGTATTAAACGGCCTGTATCTTCTGAATACACGCCTCAGTTTGTGCTAAATACTCGCCGCCAAATTGATTGCAGTGGTTGAGAAGATGGTACAAATTATAAATGTCTTTCCGATCAGTATAGCCAACGTCGAGTGGATTGACGCTCTGGTAACCTTCATAAAACTCTTTTGAAAACCCTTCAAACAGTTCAGTTAGCGCTAAATCACATTCATGATCGCCCCAATAACAAGCGGGATCGTAACAGATTGGCCCAAAGGCTGAGTTAGCAACATTACCGTTCCAAAGGTCGCCATGAAGCAAAGAAGGGCGAGGGTTGTGGCCTGCAAGACGCATATTCACGACGTCAACAATATCATCGATATCGCCGAATTCGATGCCTTTTTCTTTTAACAATTGCAGTTGGAAGCCAATGCGTTGCTCAGAGAAAAAACGTCCCCATTTCTTGTGCCAAGGGTTGGGTTGAAGGGTGCTACCAATATAATTGTCTTGGTCACAACCAAACTCTTTCTGTTCACCCCATTGATGCAATTGGGCAAGTTGAACGCCAAAGTCATAGCTATTATTGCTTGTTTCAAGCGGCTTGGTCGGCAAGTAATTAAGGATAATGAACGAGCATTCTTTGGTTTTACCAATCAGTACCAACTCAGGAACATAAACGGTAGAAGTCTCTCTTAACAAGCGTAAATTCTCAGCTTCAATTTCAAACTTAGGTAAAAATTCTCGCTGGTTCACTTTTACAAAGTAACGTTCGTTACCATCGCTAATCATATAGCAATCGTTAATGTCGCCACCAGAAACCTTGGTACGTTCAGTTATCTGGAAGTTAAATAGAAGAGTATCTGAAAGTTGTTGAGAAATGGCCTGCCACATAGGAAATCCTCAAAGACTGAAGGTTAGAAATACTGTTTGTTTACTAGCAATAGTTTAGGATAAATCTGAGCAATTTATAGACGCACTCGTCAATGTTCTTGGCTCTTCTTCAACTAATGTAGAATCAATTGGCTGATTTGTGAACTCGAACTGATTCAAGCCCTTTGAAATCAAAACAGAAATTGAGAATGATATAAGGAAATAGTTTGGAACTAATCTCACGGCATGATGATTTTCATACAATAGAATCGCAGAAATAGGTTGAGATTATTTTTCACTATATTTTAGGTGTGTTTGGTGAAGTTAGGGTGTTTTGATTGAAATTTAAGCTTAAATGCTAACTCGGATCACTTTAATACAGTTTTTAGTAATAAAGAGATGACAAACAGACTCATATACATAGTATTAGGTAGGTACATATTAATCTGCTCTTGAGCTTAAACGGAGATTTATTGTGGTTGTAGAAACCGATGGCTATTTGGCTTTGATCGAACACTTATCATTTAACCTAGATGTCTTTACTAATAGTAATGGCGATACAGGTAATGAAAGTGTCGAAGACATCATCACTGACATGATATCAACAAACATCATGGCTATTTTCGAGCAAAACCCTGAGTTACATTCAAGCGTTCGTTTTCAACTATTGAAAGAAGCGGATTCAGTGGTGGCTGATTTAGGTGAAGTGTTAGCTGGTGTATGGTCAAAAAAAGCGACTAACGAACAAATTGTATTCTTAGATGAATACATCGCATTAGTGAAGAACCTGTTTGATACTGCGGTTGCTCAATACGACTAATTAGCTTCTAGTACATTTACTAGGCTAAACAGCGATAGGCGTTTAAATAGTACCTTCAAAGCAACTGTGTTATCAGTTAATCTTTTAATCACTATAAACGCCTAAAATGCCAAAACTTAGAGGCCCAATAAGGGTTATCCAATCTCGATATAATGACACCTTTCGATGTCGAAGCATGTAGGAATTGATTGTTTCCTAAATATACACCGACGTGTCGTACCGTCATCGATGTTTTGAAAAACACCAAGTCACCACTTATTGCCTGTCCATACGCTATTTCCTTTCCCTTTTTAACTTGATCTTTTGTGGTTCTTGGTAAGGCTTGCTGGGTCGCAGTTTGCACTGCGATTTGAACGAAAGCAGAACAATCTACGCCTCTAAATGAAGTCCCTCCGAAATGATATGGCACACCTTTCCACTGTTCATATACACTCATATACGCATTGGTCGTTGATTGCTCTAACTTTGACAGAGGCTTGTGTGCGGTTTGACTAAGCTGAGAAGGGGATGGCGTCGAGCTACAAGCAGCCAATGTTGCTAAAGTTATTGTAACTACAGCCATTTTCCTGAATTTCATATGTAACTCTTCTGACAAAAAACTGAAATATAAACGTCATCAAGGACTTCTAGTATACGAACTAACTTAAGGATATCTTTTTTCGTAGTCAAACTGGATTTCACATGCCCGACACAAATTTATCAATAAAACCTTCACGTTATACATTCTCGCTCATTCAAACCGTCACCGCTGTATTTATTTCCATTCTTTTGCTCGTCATCTTTTTATCTTTGGTCAGTCTCCGAGGCGTCGATCGGGTCGGGGGCCATTTTGAAGCGCTTTCGGAACAAGCATTACCTCTTGCATTAAACAACGCCGAATTAACACAAAGCGTGTTGGAGCAGGTAAAACTTCTTACTTATAGCACCCAATCAACCGACCTAAATACGCTTAACACAACAGGCAACTCGATCGACGTGTTAGTTGCCGAAAGTAACCAAACGCTAGAAGAACTCCTCTTCATATCCCAATCTTTTCCTGACGCGATTTCCGTTGAACAAAAACAAGACTTAACCGAGAACATGGCGACCTTACAATTGATGACTAGCCAAGTGTTATCGTCTCAAATTGAAATTCAGAATAAGCAAAACCTCATCGATGGCCAAGTCACTGAGTTTCGCTATGGTGTGAGTTCCATCGGACCTGAAATGAACCGTATCAGTTCTTTCCTTGTACAGAACAACCCAGAGGCTTCCGATGCGGCTAACCGATTCACAGCGAGTGCTTCTGCAATGGCGAACACCTTCCTAATGTTGATGATGCAATCAGACTTAGAAAAAGCGCAAGACGAATACAGAGAGCTTCGAAATCGAATTGCAGGCATTAACCTCGCGTATGATGACTTTTCTGAATGGCATCCAGACATCGTAGAGTTCGCAAGCTTAACAGCGCCTTATGAGATGGTTAAATCTGGCTTTGCAGATAACGGTGTATTAAGACAAATCCTGCAAAAGCTAGAACTTGTTGAGCAACAAGAAGCCGACTTAGCAAAAGTCATCCATCTGGCCAACACCGTGATAGGGACCTTAAATCAACTATCGAACACCGCTTCCATTTTAATTGATGAAAGCGAGTTTGTGGTCAATCAGACAATTGCGACGATAGAACAAAGTACTATTTATTAGTGGATTAGTGATAACGGCCATCATTTCTATTTCATGGTTGGTGTTACGTCGCTGGGTGAACAAAGGACTCAGAAACATTACTCAACAAATGAGCTTACTCGCGGAACACGATTTTTCAAAACAGAGTCAATTAGTTGGCCCATTGGAATTGCAAGTTATCGCATCAAAACTTAATTCTGTTGTCGACTCAACCGCTGATTCAGTGCGCTTGGTAACACGAAACTGTGAAACGCTTTATCAAACCGCGGAAGTCAGTCACGATGCCGCAGAGCAAACTAACTCAAGCTTACACGACCAAAATGAATCACTTCAAAACATGATTACCACCATTACAGAGCTTGAAGCATCTATTGGTGAAATTGCACGTATTTCTAACGCCTCGAATGATGACGCCCAGCTTGCTGAAAATGAGTCAGTGACAGGGAGTCAAGTTGTTGGACTTAACCAGCAGCGACTGCATGCACTAGAACACTCTTTAAGCATGAATGAAGAATCGATGGCCGACTTAGACGGGCGCGTTAAACAGATTCGGGAAATGGTCGACATGATCAGTGGCATTGCTGACAACACTAACTTACTCGCATTGAATGCAGCAATAGAAGCAGCGAGAGCAGGAGATCAAGGCCGAGGCTTTGCAGTGGTTGCCGATGAAGTCAGAAAACTTGCCAGCGATACTTCTCAGCAAACCACTAATATACGAAATATGATGAATGAATTGGTGGCAGCCGCTGATCGCTCACGGGCGTCTGTAACAGAGTCGAGAAACGAAATGGCGAATGCACTGGAAACCAGTAGTGATGTCAAGCAAGCTTTTGAAAAGATTGAAGTTGCAGTGAGTCAGATTAAAGGACGAGTCGAGCAAATCATGGTGGCGACAGAACAACAAGCCCGAGCCACTGTTGATGTTACACATTCAATCACCCGTGTATCGGAGCAGGGTGAAGATACCAAGTTGCAGTTAGAGTCTATGATTGAAAGCTCAGAACAAGTCGCCGAGATAGCAGGACACCAACAAGCCATGCTTCACAAGTACGTGCTGAAATAGACGAGCGTACTGAAATAAACGAGCTTGCTGAGTTAAGCCTGACAGCATAATAGTTGAAGCACTAACTACGCTTAAATTCCTATTGATACAGAAACGCCCTTAAGTTTTCACAAGAATCTAAGGGCGTTTTGCTTTGGTATTAAGCTTGGTTTGTTATGGAGACGGGTTTGTTATAGAGACAGGTTTGTTATTAAGATAGGTTTGATCTCAATATAAACTGAGACTCAACTGAATTCGAACCTAGTCTTTCGTTGTCGGGAATCGTGCAAATGGCTGACGTAGCATTAAGTCTAACCGTTGCTCTTTACCATCTTGAATCTCTGGAACGCCAATCTGAACGTTATCATGGCCAAGCTTAGGTTGAGCGCGATAGGTTTTGAACCAAATGTCCCACACCGATAAGAAAAAACCAAAGTTTGAGTGCGTTTCCTTAACAATGACCGAGTGATGAACTCGGTGCATGTCTGGTGTCACAATCACTTTTCTCAATCGCTTATCAATCCACAGTGGCAGACGCGCATTGCTGTGGTTAAACATCGCGCTGGCGTTAAGAACAATTTCAAAGATGACAACAGCGATGACAGGTACACCAAGCGCGATCACTAAACTCACTTTAATCAGCATTGAAAGAATCATCTCAATTGGATGAAAACGAGTTCCGGTTGTGACATCAATATCTAGATCCGCATGATGAACTCGGTGTAACTTCCATAGCCATGAAACTCGGTGAAACACCAAATGCTGTAGGTAGATAGCGAAATCTAATAACAAGACACAAACCACAATGCTAAGTTCTTTGGGAAGTGACAGGGTATTAAACAAACCCCATTGGTTATCTTGTGCGATAACCGCTGCTTGGAACGCTGCAATAGGGATTAGAGTGGCTAATAGAAAGCTGTTCAAAGCAACCAACGCAAAGTTGTTTCCCCAACGAAACCATTTACTCTGAGTCAGCGTTTTACGTGGAAAGCGGTACTCCCAAAGAGCACACAATCCAAAAACGACAATAAAACAAACAAGGCGAAGCAGGGATGGGTCTTGCATGGGAATTCCTTCTATCATTCTAGGGTCACTGTAAGTACAATCGTGCCACTTTTCTAGATCTATCGTTATTGTCCATGAGAATCCACGCTTTTCACCGTTTATACCAACACCGTTTATCCATTGCTACTAAGCCGTTTAATGCGCGCGGGTGTAAAGTAGTGCGATGTGAGTTCTGTAAAATAAAACAAGACAGCTGTATCTGCGAGCATCAACCTAACATTGATACGAACGTCGCGACTATGTTGATCTTGTCAGACAACGAAATCTTAAAACCAAGTAACACTGGTCGTTTGATTGTTGATACGGTGAAAGACAGTTACGCTTACCTTTGGCATCGTACTGAGCCAAATCAAGAGATGTTGGATGTTCTAAAAGACGACAAATACCAACCTGTGATCGTGTTCCCTGAAGACTATACCAACGACAAAACGCGGGTGGTTACGGATCTGGGCGAAATGCGGGATTCGAATAAGACACTATTGCTGATCTTTATTGATGGTAGCTGGCGCGAGGCCCGTCGAATTTTTCGTCGCTCAGAATATCTGCAAGATTTACCTGTGTTATCGATTGAGCCTGAGTCAGTTTCTCAATACATGATGCGAAAGTCAGACAACGAACAACATCTTTCGACAGCAGAAGTGGCGAGCTTGGTTTTGAAACAGGCTGGTGAAGAGCAGGGTGCCAAGACTTTACAGCTATGGTTTGAGACATTTCGGGAAAGTTACATGTTAAGTAAGACACGTTATAAGTCAGATCCAACCAAACCGAGCCTGAATGCTTTCATAGATCATACTAAAAGTGAGAAGTCACTCTAACCTTTAACCGCTTTGTGCTGACTTGTTGTTCAAACAAACTCAAACACGGGATAAGTTTGTCATCTATCACGGTTTGTAGGGGGAGTGTTATGGATAATGCTCTTTAGTTGTTTATTTACAAAAATTTATTTGCCCGAATTTAGGGAAAAATTGGAGAGATTTCATGTATTACGGCTTCGATGTTGGCGGCACAAAGATTGAGTTTGGTGCATTCAATGAAAAACTTGAGCGAGTAGCGACAGAACGCGTACCAACGCCCACTGAAGATTATCAACTGCTACTTGATACAATTGCTGGTTTGGTAAAGAAGTACGACAACGAATTTTCTTGCGAAGGCAAAATTGGTCTTGGTCTTCCTGGAATGGAAGATGCTGACGACGGCACAATGCTGGTTGTTAACGTACCAGCTTCAACGGGGAAACCACTACGCAAAGACCTAGAAGCGCTTATTGGTCGTAGTGTGAAAATTGAAAATGATGCAAACTGTTTTGCGCTTTCAGAAGCGTGGGATGATGAACTTAAAGACGAACCATCAGTAGCAGGCCTAATTCTAGGTACTGGCTTCGGTGGCGGTTTAGTTTATGAAGGTAAAGTGTTCTCTGGTCGTAATCACGTTGCTGGTGAATTAGGTCACATGCGCCTTCCTCTAGATGCATGGTTCCACCTTGGCGACAACGCACCGCTACTGGGTTGTGGTTGTGGCAAGAAAGGTTGTTTAGACAGTTACTTATCGGGTCGCGGCTTCGAACTGATTTATGAGCACTACTTCGGTGAGAAGAAGAAAGCGATCGAGATCATTCAAGCATACAACGAAGGCGAATCAAAAGCCGCTGAGCACGTAGATCGCTTTATGGAGCTATTGGCTATCTGTTTTGCAAACCTGTTTACGGGTCTTGACCCACACGTAGTTGCACTGGGTGGCGGACTTTCAAACTTCGAACTTATCTACGAAGAGATGCCAAAGCGTATCCCTAAATACCTATTGTCTGTAGCGAAGTGTCCGAAAATCATCAAAGCGAAACACGGTGATTCAGGCGGCGTTCGTGGCGCTGCATTCCTTAACATTAAGTAATCGTTACTTACCGTTAAGCTAGCTAAGGTTAGATAGTTAAAAAGAACAAATAAAAATGCCGCAATCTCGAAAGAGGTTGCGGCATTTTTTATTGTTCAGTGTTTTCGTTTCTTCAGCTCTTAGCTCTAATTACAAACGAAAAGCTAGAAGCTACAAAGCTACATATCAAGAAAAAGAGCCAGAGGGCTTACTTCTTCTTTTTACCAACACCAAGGTTGTCTTTTTGCTTCAATGTAAGCTTAGTAAAACCAAGCTTACGAAAATAGTTGTCTTGGTAGTTACGAACCGCTTTAGTATCAGAAATGAACTCAAGCTGCTGCTCAGTTTTTAGATACTCAGTGATGTCGATACCTTCAGCGGCTGCAACAGCTTCTTGGATCGTGCGGTGTTCTTGTTTCGAAAACAATAACTCTTTGTCTTCATCTTTATAAGTGTACAGAATGGTACGAGCCATGGTGCTCTCCAATATAATTATTACTTTGCGCGCACTCTACATAAAAACAGTACGCCACTCAAGATAATGATAGGAAATTACCACTTATTAGCCTCATGAATGGAATGTGTAATAAGCATTTTGTGGTATACTATTCGTTATTTTTTAATCTGGCTGACTTAAACGGAACTTATGAGCAATACGCTTTACCCAAAGATCATGGGAATTATAACGCGAATCCAGAACTACCCTGGAATCAAAGGATTAAAAGAAGTCGAAGACAGAATAACGAGTCTATGCGAAGCTAATAATCAACCGATCCCGGATTCAATCGCGCTTTTCCTTAAAGGTTTCACAAGCTATCGCCACGATAACCTTTCTGACGCTGCTGAGCATTATAAAGCCTGCCTAAACGTCATTGCTCCTGAAGAAATTCAACTATATGTATTTGTCATCGGGTTACTTGCGTCTACCCATAACATTCGTGGTGATTATCAATCAGCGTATGCTTGTTACTCAGAGACACTAGAAAACTTACACCTAGTTGATGACAATTTTAAGTCACTTATATTCTGTAATTTAAGTGACTTGCACTTAAGCTTAGAAAAATACGAACAAGCGAAGCAATATGCTCGTAAAGCCATTATTTCATCTCAAAATGCGAATCGCCTGTTAGATTGTGCTGTCAGCCATTTAAACCTAGCCTATAGCTGTGCACATACAAATGAGTTTGAGCAAGCGGTTAGCGCCATTATGGAAGCGAAAAGAATAGGCACCTCGCTTTCTAGTCACAGGACGATAGCGCTCTGTCATAGTTACCTAGGGCAAACCATGCTCTTGTGGGGAGGCTTCGATGATAGTGATGTATTAGATGCATTTTATCAGGCAGAAGAGCACTTCAAAAAATCGAGAGATGAGCATAATCGAAAAGAAAATTTGGTTTACTGGTTTCAATTCTTAGAAGGCATTGGAGAGCGAGAACAAGCAAAAGTAGGGTGCGCTTTTCTCGAACAGAATTTTGATCTAAAGAGTAGTTACCGTTCTTATGCTATCTATGCCCAAACTAAGGCGAAGCTCTTTCGAAATGAAGAGGATTGGTCTGGTTTAGCGGCACTTCAAACTCAGCATGTGGATCTTTTAGAAAAACACATGAGAAGTTATGAGCGCGAACAGAGCGAACGTATTCTAGAAGGGGTAGGTACCATTCAGAGTAAGAAGCAAAATGACGTTCTGGCTCAAATGCAAAAATATATGGGTGCGCTCACTGACATTGGCCAATTCATAGCAACCGCTGCAGATTTAGAAAGCGTACTGCCTGATATACTCCATAAGATAAATATGATTCTACCAACATCTGAGTTTGGGATTGCTATGTATGACGATAAATCAGACATACTCGACTACCGCTATTTTGTTGATACTCAAGGGTTAATACCGAACCTAAAAGTAGTTTGCCAAGAGAACCAAACCATTGGTACTTATGTTATTCGCAAGCGAGCTACCGTTCATTTTAATAGCGCGACAGATGCGGCTCTAGAACCCTATATCGGTAAAACCACACAAGACGATAATTTCGTTACGTTTCGTGGCGAGCTTGATACTAACTCAATGATTCTAACGCCAATCATTCTTAATGAAAAATTAATCGGCTTTCTGTCAGTTCAGCATCATATACCAAACCAATATCAGGAACACCATTGTCAGCTTATAGAACATTTAGCTAGCTTTATTGCCGTGTCGCTAGAAAATCAAAAGCAACGACAGCGTTTAGAAAGTGCTAATCAAACACTCGAAATCTTGAGTACTACTGACCCACTAACAGGTCTAGCTAATAGATATCAATTAGATAACATCACGCCAGTCTTAATACATAACGCATACTACCAAAAACAATCTCTAGCGGTCCTTATGATCGATGTTGACGAGTATAAAGCTTATAACGATTTTCATGGGCATTTAGAGGGCGACGAAGCGCTTCGTATTATCAGTCGCTTACTTAAAAAAACATTCACAACCAAGAATGACTACCTTTTCAGATATGGCGGTGATGAGTTCATGGCGATTTGCTTCGGACAGAGTAGTAGTGATATTGAAAATAAGGTTGTCACTCTGCGAAAGATGCTAAATGAAGTCAAATTAGCAAACCCTAAAGCTCTCTATGCGGAACAATTAACACTCTCTATTGGTGGGGTTAACGTCGACTTAGCCAGTGACAATGTGGATCGAAACTTCAAAATGATTTGTGATATTGCAGACAAACAGCTCTATCAAATCAAAGAAAATGGCCGTAACAACTATAATTTGGTCGATTGCAGATTACTTAAAGTCGAGCTTGTTTAGTTAAATTGGGATCGGGAGTACTTTGATTCCAATTCTAACGTTAACTCGGATTTCCTCGTCAATGACCTTTTCTTGTTAATGTTAAGCTGAGCTTTACCCCAATAAAAAGAAAGCCCCTGATATCTGGTATCAGGGGCTTCATCTATTTAGAGTATGTATTACTCTGAATTCGCTAGCTTAAAGTTCGCTTAAAGCTCACAATCTTGTTTATTTACACACGACCTTGCAAAGGAATGATCGTCACCGTTTCACCGGCTTTTACAGTGTCTACCGCTGGTGAAATCTCGATTAGACAGTTTGCTTCGCTCATTGAACGCAAAATACCTGAACCTTGCTTACCGGTTGTTTTTACTTCAAGCACGCCTGATTCGTTCATTGAGAACACACCACGGCTGAACTCAGTACGACCTTGACGAGAACGTAATTGCTCAGTTGCTATCGCGTTCGCTTTCACTGGTGTCCAGTTAGTTTGACCTTGTAGCTTGCGGATTGCAGGTTCTACAAAGTTAATGAACGACACCATCACGGCTACTGGGTTGCCCGGTAAACCGAAGAAAGGTTTGTCTTCAATTTTTCCGTAAGCAAGAGGGCGACCTGGACGCATGTTGATACGCCAGAAGTTAATCTCACCCAACTTGTCTAACGCGAGTTTGATGTAGTCAGCATCACCAACAGACACGCCACCAGAAGTCAGAACCATATCGGTCTCTAACGACGCAGCATGAAGTACATCCATCATCTTTTGTTCGTCATCTTCGATAATGCCGTAATCAACGATGTCGCAACCTAGCTTTTGAAGCATGCCGATGATAGTGAAACGGTTCGAGTCGTAGATAGAGTTTGGCTTTTGCTCAACGCCCGGTGCCTGAACTTCATCACCCGTTGAGAACACACCCACCTTCACTTTACGCAGAACAGGGCAGGTACCGAAACCTAACGACGCCATCATACCCATTTCTGGTGCTTCGATGCGTGTGCCACGTGTAAAGACAGGTTGGCCAATTTCTAAATCTTCACCGGCCATACGGACATTTTGTCCAACTGAGATTTTCGCATCTGGGAAGCTAACTTTATCGCCATCTTGTACGGCTTGCTCACGCATCACAACAACATCAACGCCATCTGGCATTGGTGCGCCCGTCATGATCTTAACAGCTTCACCTTGTTGAACGGTTTTGTCGTAGCTGTGACCAGCCATAACTTCAGCAACAATGTTGTAGCTATCCAATTCAAGATCTTCACTACGAATCGCGTAGCCATCCATTGCAGAATTAGTATTCTGTGGGACGTTGATTGGCGAGATCACATCTTCAGCCAACACACGACCGTAGCCTTGCAGTAATTCAACACTCTCTGTGAGATCAAGTGCGTCAATGCTATCAACAATCTTTTGTTGGCCCTGAGTTACGGTTAAACCTGCAGGAGAGAACGAATCACAACACACCGCGGGCGCTGCGTCTTTTGAAGATGAGCATGACGCTACTTTGCCTGTTGTAGAGGAAAGGTCAAAGGACTGGGCGTAATCGATGATGAAATCACGAATCGCTTCTAAGTCGTTGATCGCCATTTGAGGTAAGTCAGATTCAACGTGGCTATCAGCAGCAATAGCAATGATGTTGTCATCGTTTTGGTACAACCAAGGTTTACCCACTTCATCACGGTGAAGCTCGATTTTAGGGAAAGCAATGTTCTTACAGCCTTCAACCAAAATCAGATCAAGTGTGTTGGTATCAAAGCGAGTCAACAGGTAATCAAAATCGGCTTCTGCTTCTGGCGTTTCAGTCATCATCACGTGACGGTTTCGAGAAGCTATCAGCATTTGATTTGCGCCCGCTTTGCGTAAACGGTAGCTGTCTTTACCCGGCTTATCGACATCGAAATCGTGGTGAGCATGTTTTAGCACACCAACTTTTAAACCCGACTCTGTCAATAAAGGAAGCAGAGCTTCTAATACGGTTGTTTTGCCTGTGCCACTGTAAGCAGCAAACCCCAATAGAGGAAGGTTAGGGCGTTGTCTAGAATCATTCATTATTGAAGCGTTCCGAATTGGGTGAGTTCTTCTGGCGTGTTTAGATTCACAAAGCAGTTAGGAGAATCGCTAAAATCGACATATTCCGTGACACACTCTTTGTACAGCAAGATAATTTTACGATCACCACGTTCCAAAAACGCTTCTAGCTTTGGCAGAACACGTTTGTGGAATAGGGTGAATACTGGTTGCTTAAATTCGCCATCATGCGCGACAAGAATGTCGCTGTCTTCTTTTACCGCAGAACAAAAACGTTCAACAAGGTCGTCACTGATCTGTGGGCTGTCGCAAGGGACAAAGCCGACCCAATCTGTGCTCGCGTTTTTAAGGCCAGCATGAATGCCGCCCAATGGGCCTGGATAGTCAGGGAAAGAATCGGAAACAACCGGTGCAAATGCTTGGTAACTGTCTAAGTTACGGTTGGCATTGATAGTGATGCTGACATCTTGTTGTGACAGCTTGTTTATAACGTATTGAATAAGCGGAGAACCGTTGAGCTCAACGAGTCCCTTATCTTTTCCGCCCATGCGGCTGGCTTGTCCGCCAGCCAAAATAACCCAACTAGTTTGCGTTGGAAGCAGCATAAATATTCTCTTGTGCTTTGTTCTTTTTAATAACTTGCAGAAGCGGTGATTCGCTCAAAGTGTTGTCCTTGATCCACCACTGCTTCTTACACAAATCGGTTAACGCGTTAGTTTGGTGGCTAGTGATGACCAAACTCGCGCCTCTCTGAAGAAGATCTTCGGCCATAATCACCAATCTTTCAATAGATTCTTTGTCTAAAGAAGCACTTGGTTCATCCATAAGCAAGATTGAAGGCTTAAGAATCCAAGCACGGGCCATTGCTACGCGTTGGCGCTCACCACCAGACAACACAGAAATGTGCTCATCTGCCAAGGTTTCTAAACCTACCATTCTTAATGCATTAATTATTTGAGCTCGCTTATCTTTTTGACTCTCTTTATTAAAGCGAATGCCATAAGCGACATTTTGGTACACCGAGCCATCAAAAAGGTAAGGGGTTTGGTGGAGATAGATGATGTCTTTAAATTTTAACCGAGGAAACAGGCTATGTTGCCAGCTTTGTGTCGGAGACTGAATACGGCCAGAGCTCGGCTTGATCAATCCTGATAAGATTTTAAGTAGGGTCGTTTTGCCAACACCATTGTCCCCTTTGAGATAAATGGCATCGTTGGGGCCGATCGACAATTCGGGGATGTGGAACAAAACACGCTCTTTGTAGCGCATTGAAATTTGCTGCGTTGTTATTTTTATACTCATGACAGCGTTCCTAAGTTCTTAAATAGCCTTTTCCTCTCACACTGGAAAGGAAAAAGTTAAGGGCTAATGCCAATGCTAATAACACCATACCGAGGGCGACGCCTTGAGCGAATGCGCCTTTGTGGCTTTCCATGGCGATAGCTGTTGGGATGTTTCTTGTCATCCCCATAATGTTGCCACCCACCATCATTGAACAACCTACTTCTGTGACGATACGAGAGAAGGCAGCAATGGTGGCAGCCAATAGAGGGAAACGAGTTTCCCAAATCAAGGTACACGCGACTCGTGTTGTTGATACGCCAAGAGTGCGCGCTGTTTCTACTGCTCGGCGGTCACTGGCCTGCAGAGCGCCATGCATCATCGCAACTAGGATAGGGAAACAGATCAGCATCTGACCTAGAATCATCGCCTTTTGCGTGAACAGTAATTGCCAGTCACCTAAAGGACCAGAACGAGAGAGCATCATGTACATCAACAAGCCAATTACCACAGTCGGTATCGCTTGTAAGGTGTTGATCACCGAAAGCAGCGCCCATTTACCGGGGAATTCGGTGTAAGCCAATAAGAAAGCCATAAGGATTGCAGGAACAATCACTAATGAGATGGCGGACAAAGATACACTGAAGGATACCGCGACGATTTGCCACAATTCGTGGTCAAAACTCACCAGTAGATTCATTGCATCAATCGTTGTTTGCCATAGGGTCATGAAGTATCTCGTTTGAATCGATAATAGGCTTTTATCGGTAGTGTCTGATGTTAATCATAGCTGACACAAACTATTTGAGCCTGTATTGGTCAGCTATTGTTTCTAAGCGTGAATGCCTTTAAAGCAAGACGGTTTTTAAACGTGATTATTTAGGTGGTCTCGTTGACTGTTTAGTTAAGCGTAGCGCTAGTTGGTTAGGGTTAAACCTTCAACGCTACGCTTTACTCACAACCCACGACTCATTTCTTACAACAAGCTATTCTGCGCTTGCAACCAACTATTCTGCGTTTGCAACAAACAGCTGTTTGCCGTGCAGTTTAAAGTCGTTGATCAGTTTCTGGCCTTTAGGGTTAACCAACCAATCACTGAATACTTTCGCTGCTTGGTAATTGATGCTTGGGTAGCGTTCTGGGTTAACAAGAATCACTTGGTAAGGGTTAAATAGGTTCTTGTCGCCCTGGAACAACACTTTAAGGTCAAGTTTATTTTGGTAAGCCAACCAAGTACCACGGTCTGTCATGGTGTAGCCTTGCATTTCAGACGCCATATTCAGAGTTGGGCCCATTCCTTGACCAACACTGCGATAGCCGCCGAAGTTTGGCTCCATCTTAGTTTGCGCCCAAATACCCATCTCTTTCTTATGAGTACCAGAGTCGTCTCCACGAGAAACAAACGTCACGTTGTTGTTCGCGATTGCTTTGAACACATCAGCTACTGCTTTTTGAGATTTAATCTTCGCAGGGTCGCTTTGTGGGCCAACGATAACAAAATCGTTGTACATCAGCTTACGAGGTAAAACGCCGTAACCTTTTTCAACGAAGTTGGCTTCAGCCTTTGGTGCGTGAGTCATTACCAAATCAACGTCACCGTTTTCACCCATGCGAAGTGATTTACCCGTACCCGCAGCGAGAACATCAACCTTAATACCAGAATCCTTTTCGAACTCAGGCAATAAGTAGTCCAGTAAGCCTGAGTGGTAGGTACTTGTGGTTGTCGCCAATTTGATATGAGTGGTGTCTTCCGCGCTGCTAGCCGTGTAACTGACGATAGATAGAGCTGCAATAGTTAGGGGAATTGCTTTCATTATTATTATGTCCATTCTGTTATAAATGAATGACATGCCTCTATTTTTAAAGGGCTCAAAGAAGGGCATGTGCATAAGACGCTAATTGTTGTAATTAGGAATCTACACCTAATAAGCAATCTTAATGCCAATAAATAGTGCATCAAATTTCATTAAATTGCTGTTATATCGAACAAAACTGCGTCATTTAGGCTAACAAAATGCATTAAAATATGAGCTAGGACAAAATGTCGCACATTGTCCCTGTCGCACAAAAGGTTAATTGGTACACTCTGTCCCAACTTTCCCCATCGGCTAATCATTATGTCTTTACCTAGTTCACCTGCATCGAACCTAAACCCAAACACATTGACTCAATATCAAGCGTTTTCCGTCTTGGTCGTGGACGATGAAGTAGGGATGCAGGCTATTCTAAAGAAGGCTCTGGGTAAGTTCTTTGGCAAGGTATCGAGTGCAGGATCCGTTGAAGAAGCTGAAATACTGCGTTCGAGCGAACATTTTGATCTCATTGTTCTTGATATCAACCTGCCAGGACGCTCTGGTATTGAGTGGGAAGAAGCGTTTAACGACAACGACAAACGTGCTGATGTTATTTTCATGACTGGCTATGCTGATCTAGAGATGACCATATCCGCGCTTAAGCTTGGCGCTTCAGACTTCATTCTTAAACCTTTCAATTTGGAACAAATGATACAAGCTGTACTACGTTGTATGGATAAGCGCCTTGATCAAAGAATGCAATACGCATTGAAGCGTGATGTTAGCCGTCATATCAAGACCGAGTTAATCGGTAACTCAGATAAAACCAAACAGCTTAAATTGCTGATCAGTCAATTTGCACCCTCTCGAGCATCCGTTCTTATAGAAGGTGAGTCAGGTACAGGTAAAGAGCTAGTTGCACGTGGTGTACATGAAGCGAGTAAACGCACAGGCCCATTTGTGCCAATCAACTGTGGCGCAATCGCCCCAGAACTTCTTGAAAGTGAACTATTCGGGCATACCTCTGGCGCATTTACCGGCGCGAAGAAAAACCGTGAAGGTCTATTCAGAGTCGCAAGTGGTGGCACCTTGTTCCTCGACGAAATTGGGGAAATGCCACTACCAATGCAAGCAGCGTTGTTGCGTGTGTTAGAGCAACGCACTATTCGTCCAGTCGGTAGCGAGAAAGAAATTGCCGTTGACGTACGAGTAGTGGCGGCGACTAACCGAAACCTTCAACAAGAGGTCGAAAAAGGGCACTTCCGTCGCGATCTATTCTACCGACTCAATGTCCTTAAAATCGATGTTGTGCCATTGAGAGAGCGTCCATCCGATCTAATAGAGCTTGTTCCGTATTTCACTCGTCTTTTAGCAAGTGAACTTAGTGTACCGGTTCCAAACTGGGCGCATGAAGACATCTTGGCGATGAATGAATACGAATGGCCGGGAAATATTCGCGAACTCAAGAACCTAGTCGAAAGGTGCATTCTTTTAGACAAGCCACCAGCGCACTATTGGCGCGAAATTAATGGCGATCCTGCGCCCACCAGTATTTCAGTGACGGTGTCACATGGAGCGGAAATACCAAACTTGAATAACGTAGACGCTGCAGAAGGTTACCCCAACACTTGGACACTCAAAGAAGTAGAGAAATCTCATATCGAGCAACTGGTGAGTTTTCATGATGGTAATAAATCCGCAGCTGCAAGAGACCTCGGCGTTGCACGGAAAACGCTAGAGCGTAAATATAAAGATTGGAACACAGAAGGCTCTGAATATGCCGATTAGACGTCATTGGTGGTCAAAGTGGACGTTCCGGTTCAAAACCATGGTGCGTTATCGTCTGTTATTTTTGACGTCAGCGCCGATCATTTTAACTTTATGCGCTTTGGTTGCGATCACTTTGTATTGGTCTGTTCACTATACGTGGCAGGGGGCTTTGATCGATGTTGATGAGCGTTTGGATGTTGCCGACAACAGTATCCATCTAATTCAAAATCAACAGGCCTATAACGTTCAAGCATTCGCTGAGTCTTATAACTTTCGAATCAAACTTACGAGTGATATTTCAAAGGAAGAGCTCACTCGTTGGGTTTCTGAAAACAAATCTCGCTATGAGCTCGACTTTTTGCGTTGGAGAAGTGTTGAGAGCATGGGGAAAAAGCGTGAATACCTCGATCTGACACGCAAAGAATCGTTCTTTAGTGTATTGAGCCAAAATGAACTCAACGAGTTAGACCAAAACCTTGCAAGGCAAGCCGAAGTCCCAATGCTCAATAGTCAAAATGTTGAAACTCGGGGTTTAGTTAGCCGCACCGTTGTGTCAATTCGAGACAAGAATAATCACGTTATTGGTTTTCTTGATGGCGGGATCCTCCTTAATAACAGCACACAGTTAGTTGATCAGATCAGCAATTTGATCTATCCACAACGTGATGGTTTTAATCGCCGCATTGGCACGGTTACCGTATTCCTTGATGATCTACGTGTCAGCACTAATGTGCCATTAAGCAGTGAAGACAGTGCAGGGCGCGCAATTGGTACTCGCGTTTCTCATGAGGTTCATTCAAAAGTATTGAATCAAGGGCAAAAGTGGTTAGACCGAGCATATGTTTACGACGCTTGGTACATCACCGCTTATCAACCAATCCACGACCAGTTTGATAACGTTATTGGCATGCTTTATACCGGCTATCTAATCTGGCCACTCGTAGAAACGTACCTGACTAACCTTGGTGAAATCAGCATCACCATCATATTACTGCTGTTAGCTTCGGGTTTGATCGTACACCGTGGTGCACGCGATCTTTTCAACCCAATTGAACGCATCCATAAAGTCGTAAAGCTCGTCCAAATGGGGCAAGACAAGCGAATCGGTACGTTGGGTTTGGATGATCAACACGAACTTACGTTGCTTGCGAAACAGTTCGACAAAATGTTAGATCTGCTCCACGAGCGTAATCAAGAGATTCAACAAGCTGCGTCTGAACTCGAATGTAAGGTTCATTCTCGTACCGCCAGTTTGAAAGAGAAAACGGAAGAACTCGAACTGCACATCCAGCTTCTCAACCAAGCTAGAGATAAGCTGGTGGTCAACGAAAAATTAGCCGCGTTAGGTGAGTTAACCGCAGGTATTGCCCATGAAATCAATAATCCGACAGCAGTAATTCTAGGCAACGTTGAGCTAATGAAGTTTGAACTAGGTGACGAAGTGGCTCGTGTAGACGAAGAAGTCCACGCGATCATGGAGCAGATCGACCGAATCCGAAACATCACACGAAGCTTACTTCAATACAGCCGACACGGTGGTGTACAAGACGAAATCACTTGGCAACATATCAATCCAATTGTCGATGAAAGTATTACGCTCGTAAAAACAGGCGCAAAAAAGAAAGGCATTGTGTATGTCTCGCAATTGAATGCTAAAACCTCAGTCGAAGTGAACCGAAACCAATTGCTGCAAATTCTAGTGAACCTGCAAATGAACGCGATTCACGCGATGGACGGACAGGGCACATTGACTATCTCGAGTGAAGATTGGGTTGAAAATGGAGTATCTCATGGTGCGATCGTTCATGTTGAAGATGAGGGCTGTGGTATTAAGGAAGACCAACTGAAACGTATATTCTCGCCTTTCTATACCACCAAAAGAGACGGCACAGGCTTAGGTTTGTCCGTTTCTCAAAGTATTTTGAGCCAAACTGGCGGCGAAATACGAGTTGAATCCGAAGTAGGTAAAGGAAGTCGCTTTAGTATCTATCTTCAGCAAAAAGCCACACCGCAGTTATTAGTGTCTAACCTTTAGTCGTTCATAACGCGAATAGAAAAACACCTCCGCACTTAAGATAAGTTCGGAGGTGTTTTTATTTATGGCCCGTTATTTCAAACAATTACAAGCCATGTCGAACAATTACAAGCGTCTAAAATATGAAAAGCCTAATGCGCTGCCACTGAAATCTTCGGTGGGTTGATGTTGTGCTTCTTAAACTCTTTCATCACACGCAGGGTAATGTCGGTTTCAAACAATTTCTCATACGCGGTGTCCACCACATAAGCCTTACACGTCAACTGTATCGCTAGGTAGTTGTCGGTAATCGTCTGTTTAACCAGAACCGTTACAGGCTTTGGCAAGTGTATGTAACGACTTGAAGACGCGGCTTCTTGAATCAGGTCGCGGGCTAGGGTGATGTCTTCATTCATACCGACGTAAAACGGAATCACCACTTGCATGTCCAATGCGCCATAGTTACCACTGGTGGTCACTTCATTTAAGAACTTGTTGTTCGGAATAGTAATGATGTCATCGTTCAGGGTTCTCATTCGTACCGAACGTAAACCAATGGTGATGATGTCGCCGTAGTTGCCTTCGAACGTGACGCGGTCACCAACCTGAAACGGTCTGTCAATCATCACAGTGATGCCGGCGATAAACGATGCTGCCAAGTCTTTAAGCGCAAAGCCGACCGACACGGCGAGCGTACCACCAATCAAAGCTAAGATTTGGTCGTTGATTCTAAAGCTCATCATGAACACGATAAGACCGGTGCTCACGTAGATAAAGAACTGAGTAAACGATTGCAGCTTTTGTAGCAGCATTCGATATTGCACGAACTGACTACCAAAACTGGTCACTAACGAATTGATGAACTTAAGCAACAACCACATTGCGGCAATAACGATCATGGAGAAGAACACGCCGCTCCATCGCACCAAGCTCGCTATCTTAGAGATGTTTTCTACGTTAGCTAACTCTTCCGTCGCAAAGGTCGGGAAACTGACAGCACTTGCCAAGCCAACAAATAGTAGGATAAATAACTTCTTCATTTTACTTCACCAGTAGATGTTGACGATCAAGAACGTTAGTAATGTGGCGGAACCAGTGCTCGGAAATTCGAGCCTTTTCTTCATGCCAACCAATATAACCACGGCTTTCAAAGTAACGCAGAATCCCCGTTATCTCTGCCGTGCTCAGCTGTGTACATTCAGACAACACTTCTGGAGAAGCGATTTCCAGTTGTACAATAGAACGAAGTACAGCCAACATAGGTTTAGGCATATTCTCTAGTTCTTGCGCTTCAGGGACATGGAATAAACGTACTACCGCTTGATCTGTCTCTTTATTTCGGTTCAAAGAGAGTCGGAAGAAACGCAGCGCAACGGTAGGGTTGCCATCAGAGTAGTGCCACAAAATTCGATAAAAACCTTGGCGTGCACGTTCTTCTTCACTCATATCATCTTGGTCCCATTGCTTAGGGACCACTAAGCCATCAAAAGACAACGGCTTCTCAAGCTCCGTATTG
Organism: Vibrio sp. 10N.222.49.A3; assembly: GCF_041475145.1. Taxonomy (NCBI): domain Bacteria; kingdom Pseudomonadati; phylum Pseudomonadota; class Gammaproteobacteria; order Vibrionales; family Vibrionaceae; genus Vibrio; species Vibrio sp. 10N.222.49.A3. The sequence continues at coordinate 40,251 of NZ_JBFRVM010000048.1, read as the reverse complement.
ATACGGCTATTTAGAAGTTCACCCACTTGTTTCTCTGTCCAACGCGGAAGGAAGCACACCAAATCAAACAGCAGACGCTCACCACGCGCTCTATCCACAAATCGCCAACTTGATTTGGCGATCGATATCACGACACGGTGGTTCTTTTTAGAACGACGCAGAAGGTTGGTCAAACGAATCAAATCAGACAGACCGCCAACCATTGGTTTCACCAGTCGTTGAGCGTTATCTATCGCGATAAGGTAAGTGGTATTGCTCTTACGAAGGTGCGCTAATATTTGAATTTCAGTCGCTTCTTCTTCCAAGCCGATGCTCACGGCTAGATGTGCCAACAGCTCTTGGTAACCCGCGTAAGGGCAGCTTACATATACGGGCTCAGCGTTAGATACTTTGTGCAGCAAAGTATAAAGCAGCGTTGTCGCGCCCACACCACGCTCGCCTGAAACAATACAGATAGCCGGGCTGTCTGACATCAAGTAGCGAGACAGTTGCTTAACCTCGTCACCGGCATAGTCAATTAACGTGCTGTCTATATTACCTGGCAGAATGTATTCATACGTTTGATCGCCTTTGATTCGAACCAAGTTTTGCTGATTCTTATCAAGATCTGACTGCTTAGCCACTTCGATTCTAAAGAGATACGCCAAAGCTTGGCTAAACAGCGTGTAATTAGATAGCAAGGCCATTATGCGGTGTTGGAAGTTGTAAACGCTCAGCCACACGATACCAATGGCCGACGCCAATACATTAAGTAAGAACGTATCCTTACGGTTTACCGCCCAATTCACCCATACCGGACGATCAGAAATGTGTTGAAGCGTATCGAAGACTTTCGCTCTCCATAACTTGAGCACTGAAACCGTAACCAATACAAACCAGAAAAACAGGGCGCTATATATCCAACTATAAATCGTGCCTTTGCCTAGCGTAATACTTGATATTTGCAGAATCACACCCGCCACGATGAAGCTCCACACGTAACGGCGAATCGTCGATAGGCGCAGCGCGATCACTTCTTGGTTGGATGTACGACCCAAACGGTAGGCAAATTCCAAAATAAAGCTGATGGCAATCGAACCACCTAGAATCCACCACGTGAAGATTTCCAGGAAAATCAAATGTTGCAGACTAGGGATACTAGAAAGCACTCTCAATGACAATGTGATGGCAATTAGCCAAGCAATCGCACTTTCAGCGCGGCTGATGTACCAAATGACACGAACCAAGAAAGGAGGATTCGTCTTCGCTTCAAGAAAGTTAATTCGAAACAACTCAATTAAGCGAGTGCTGTTAGCAAGCCACCACACTAAACCGAAATAGATGAACAACACTTTTAACGACGCACCAATCACAGGCACGGGCGAAATAAAGATATCGTTAACTAACGCCTTGAAGCTTCGGATTTGGAAGTATGCAAGATACTCAATATTGAGCTTAGTTAATTCCCATTCTTGCTTAAACTGGGTAACACCATAAGGGCCAAAACCGGTTAAGCGCTCTTTGTTCGCAGAGTTCGTCTGTTCTAGAAGATGTTGTTTACTTACGTTTAAGCTATTCAAAGTGACGTAACTGGTTTGAACCTCAAACCATTGATCGACGTCGTTGTTATCTCTATAAGCTTTTATCTGTTGCTCGAAGATTTTGATTTCCTGCTTTTGAACTCGCAGAACTTCAGCTAACAAGATATTGACTTGGCGTCGGTCCGACGGCTCCATAAAGAGGGGATCGGGTAACGAATCAATTCGAGCATCGAGGTCAACAGCAGAATCGGATACCTGCGGCTGAGATTGTAAGTCATATTCCAAGTTGGCATGACTAGGCCATGAGAGAATGGCTAAAGTGAGGAGTAAGAAGCGCGATAGTGAACGCATAAAAGTCTCTTAGAATTATGAGGTTAGGATTACTATAGTTAGATAATCTTACTTTGTGAAATCCAACCCCGTATCGGGGGCGAGTACTTTATTCCTGTTTCGATCGATTTTGTCATGAAATTGTCAGAGATTAGGCTAGTCTTGGCTATGTCGGTGGCTGCTTTGATCGGGTTGGTTTTACTGTAACTAATCAGCATACGATATATTCAATGGTCGGCATGATTTGGGGCGTTATATCTCTCCCATTTTAGGGCGCTGTTTGATATTTTGTATCCCCTGAAAATCAGCGGCTTTTCGTCGATAAATATAAAATCAAAAGTGTGAGTCAGCTCAAACTATGATTTGGTTGGGTTATCACTCACTTAATAGCGGGTAATTGCAATCAAGACTTGCAGTTAAAGCCCCGAACAAGTAACGTTGCGGCGTTTTTCACATTAAAAAGGTAACGGCATTGATCTCCACAGCAAATATCACCCAACAATTCGGCGCTAAGCCACTTTTCGAAAATATTTCAGTTAAGTTCGGCGAAGGCAACCGCTACGGTTTAATCGGCGCGAATGGCTGTGGTAAATCGACGTTCATGAAGATCCTATCTGGTGAACTTGAGCCAAGTGCTGGTAACGTAAGCTACGATCCAAACGAGCGCGTAGCTAAACTAAACCAAGACCAATTTGCTTACGAAGAATTCACGGTAATCGACACGGTTATCATGGGTCACAAAGAGCTTTGGGCTATTAAGCAAGAGCGTGACCGCATTTACTCTTTGCCTGAAATGAGCGAAGAAGACGGCATGAAGGTAGCTGATCTTGAAGTTCAGTTCGCTGAAATGGACGGTTACATGGCAGAAGCGAAAGCGGGTGAGCTTCTTCTTGCGGTAGGTATTGAAGAATCTATGCACTTCGGTCTAATGAGCGAAGTAGCACCAGGTTGGAAACTTCGTGTTCTATTGTCTCAAGTACTGTTTGCAGACCCGCATATCATGCTTCTTGACGAACCAACGAACAACCTGGACATGGACACCATCAAGTGGTTGGAAGATACGCTAAACCAACGTAACTGCACAATGATCATCATTTCGCACGACCGTCACTTCCTAAACTCTGTTTGTACACACATGGCTGACCTTGATTACGGCGAACTTCGTCTATTCCCTGGTAACTACGATGAGTACATGACAGCTGCGACACAAGCTCGTGAGCGTCTACTGTCTGACAACGCTAAGAAGAAAGCACAAATTGCTGAACTTCAAACGTTCGTATCTCGTTTCTCTGCTAACGCATCTAAAGCGAAGCAAGCAACGTCTCGTGCTAAGCAGATCGATAAGATTCAACTAGACGAAGTTAAAGCATCTAGCCGTCAAAACCCATTCATCCGTTTTGAACAGTCTAAAGAGCTATTCCGTAACGCACTTGTGGTTGAAAACCTATCTCAAGGTTTTGAAGAAGACCTATACAACAAGTTCGACGGTATTTTCGAAGTAGGTGAGCGTGTTGCTATCATCGGTGAGAACGGTGTGGGTAAAACAACGCTACTTAACACACTAGCTGGCGCTCTTGAGCCACGCACTGGTGAGTACAAGTGGTCTGAAAACTCAAACATCGGTTACTACGCTCAAGATCACGCACACGATTTCGAAACAGACATGAACTTGTTTGATTGGATGAGCCAATGGCGCCAAGAAGGCGAAGACGAGCAAGTTGTTCGTGGTTTCCTAGGTCGTATGCTATTTGGTCAAGACGACATTAAGAAATCTGTAAAGGTTATCTCTGGTGGTGAACAAGGTCGTATGCTTCTTGGTAAGATCATGATGCACAAGCCAAACATCCTGCTTATGGATGAACCAACGAACCACATGGATATGGAATCTATCGAAGCGCTTAACTTGGCTCTTGAGAACTACAAAGGCACATTGTTCTTCGTATCTCACGACCGTGTATTCGTAGACTCGCTTGCAACTCGTATCCTTGAAATCAAAGATGGCAAGATCAACGATTTCCGCGGTACTTACGCTGAGTTCTTGAAAGCACGCGGCTAAGCTTTAAGTTAGCCTTAGTTTTCAACTCAATGCGTTGGAAATTCAGGCATAAGCTATAAACCGAAAATTAAAAATTAAAAACGCCGTCATACTGAAAAGCATGACGGCGTTTTTGTATCTTGTATCTAGCTAAGTTTCTATGTATCTATCCTTGAAGGGTCACTAACTATTTACATCAGAACTTTACAATTAGAAGCGGTTAGTGAATCTCCAATCGAACCTACGCTTTTTTCCGACTGCTGATTATTCACCTTTCACATCAAATTCAATCTTCTCTGCGCCAGTGAACACTTGGAAACGCAGGCCTTTAGCGCGAGCAATGGTCGTGATACCAAATTGCTGAGCCAAGTCTAAACCCATTTGCGTTACGCCTGAACGTGATAACAGAACAGGAATACCCATCTGCGCCACTTTGATGACCATTTCAGAAGTCAGGCGGCCAGTAGTGTAAAAAATCTTATCTTCACCAGACTCTTTGTTAAGCCACATCTCACCAGCCAACGTATCTACCGCATTGTGACGGCCAACATCTTCAACAAACGATAGAACCTTGTCGTCTTTGCAAACAGCGCAACCATGTACCGCGCCAGCTTTCTTGTACGTGTCGTTGTAATGAGTCAGTGCTTCTAAAGCCGTGTAAATTTCAGATTGCTTAATTTTGGTCTGAGGCACTTGGTAATCTTCCAACTGCTTCATCACGTTACCAAACATGGTGCCCTGACCACAGCCAGAGGTCACCGTCTTCTTCTTAAGCGCTTGCTCAAGCTGGCTCGTATCTTCATTGGTAATGACCGCTGCAGAGCTGGTTTCCCAATCGATGATGATAGATTCAACTGCTTCAGGGTCAGAAAGGAAGCTTTGGTTCTTCAAATAACCCAAGACTAAAGATTCAGGACGCGAGCCGAGCGTCATCAGGGTTACGATCTCTTTCCAGTTCAACATGACGGTAAGAGGGCGTTCACAAGCGATCTGTTTGGTTAGCTTCTCACCATATTCATCAAACACTTCAACTTCGATTGTTTGAAGTGGGTTTTCACTAGTTTTTATTATGTTTGGTTTTACCACAGTCACGTCCTACTTAATGAGATAGCGATTTAAAGAGATAAGAAGTTAACAAGAGGGTCTAACGCCGATCTTGTTCATCGATTCTTTAACTCATGCTTAAAGCAAATCTTATTCCAAAATAACGGGTATTCAGGAAAACATGAAGCATTTGATTAAAATAGCGCAAAATATGGGAGTTCACCGAGTGGAGTTGTATGAAATAACCAGTATCGACTAACGTTAAGTGACAACTTGATAACGAACATTGTAGATGTGCTATTGGAGTTAACCTGTATTGGCGTGTTTATTGCTTGATAGCGCTTATAGGATTGAGCTAAGTACAAAATGTCCTAAGCACATTCAGGCCAAAGAAAATCAATTGGGTGAAGTATGTCTGAGATAAAAGAATTCAAAGAACAATATGAAAAAACAGAAGCAGCTTGGCCAATAGGTGTCCAAAGAATAGAGAAAGAGATCAAAACAGGTATCTGGGTAACCACTCAATGGGAATTGACGGGGTTTGAACTGTCACCAGAAGATGACGCCCCAGACGTTTGTTTACTTCAATTACATAAAGATGAACGTACAGACTATCGATTCAACCTAAGCTCTCAGCAACCTAAGCTTTTCTTAGTAATGGATAATGTCGATTCTGATGTTAAGCCCGTCATTCAGTTACTTACTGCCTCACAAACCGTTGCAGGGCAATACATGGACGGTGACAACCAAGTACTTTCCTACGACATTCCATTACCAGTACAAGCTTGGATGGAAGCGTTCATCGGTCGTCATGGCGAGTTATTAGAAACAAGACGTAAGAAACGCAAAGGCGCGGGAAGATCAAATGGCAACTAACTTCTTTAGCCGTTGGTCTCAACGAAAGCTTGATGAATCCACTGACGAACCTTTGGAAGTCGAGCAAACACTGGAAGCAGCAGCGCCTCAGTCTTTAGAGAGTGAAACTTTAGAAACCAATGAAGACGTTCATGTTGCTGACGTTCAAGATCCCGCACCAGAAGCCACTGAAGATTTGTCTGTTGCCCAATTATTGGTATCAGAAGCCTCTGAAAGCGTAAAAAAAGCGGCATTGCGTAAACTATTCCTCTCAGAAGAGTTCAACGTTCGTGATGGTTTAGATGATTACGACGACGATTACAGCAATTTGAAGTCTCTGTCTGAAGGAGTTGCAGAAACTCTTCGCGATTGGGTAAAAGACAAGACAGAAGAAGACACAGTAAACGAACCTGAACAAGCCGCTGATAATGAAGAAGAAACTTTGATTGATGAGGTTGATGACTCTATTAATGAAGCTGAAGAGACCGAGTCAGAACTCAGTGAAAGTGACGAAATTGCGGGGGAAGAAAAAAGAACTGTATAAAAACACAGTGCTAGATAATGACGCTACAATGTCAGACGAAGCTGACCTGACAGAGATGGGACAAAATATACCACACAAATAATAGGTACATTTTGACTAAACACTCAATGAACCGCTTGCGACAAAATGTCCCAAGCGGTTTTTTTATACGTACAATAAACGCCACAAAGCATTAAAGCACTGATATATAAGAATTATTAAATTGGCATGGCATTTGCTAAATAACGTTCATTATCAACTTTTTTGTAGATAGACGAGTTCAGGGTCTAACGAATGGCACACTAGCTAAAGAGTTAGTTGTTAACGGATTACTCAGCAAGTTCTCTATCGCTTACTACAATGAAGGTTGAACAGATTATCCATGTCCATAGATGGAACTGAGCAATGCTTAAACAATTATTAGAACAAGCAACTTCAAATAACGCTAAAGCAAGACTGTATGCATTTGAAAATACAGTAGAGTTAACAAATCTGATTCCACCTACTGTTAGCTACGAAAGCGGCGGTAATACACTTGTTATTGGTCCAACTGCGATCATTGAAAGTGCTGCGGCGCAATTACCTCAATTAACGAGCTTAACCTTGTTGTCAACAGACGGCGAAAAGGGCACAAACCCAGAACTGTACTTCGCGAATTCGGTTCAAGTATCGGGTTTCCTCGGCACGTTTGAAGTCGTGATTGAGAGTAAAGGCACATCAAGCAACCTAGCGAAAGTCGCCATTAATCACGATTGTTTCGATGTTGTTCTAGACCTATGTCTGAACAGCTGCATGACAGAAGAAGTACCTGTTCCTGGTTATTACCCAGTAGGGCGAGGCTATCCAAAACTGGCGGAAGCACTGGAAGAGATTCCAACGCTAATGGGTACTTTTGATAAGCCTAAGTTTTTCCGTCTAGACACTGACCTTTGTGCACACAGTTCTCGTGGCGTAAAAGGCTGTGAGCGTTGTGTTGATGCTTGTCCTGCTGGCGCACTATCAAGTGAAGGCTCAGATAAGACAGGTCACAAGATCGAGATTAACCCTTACCTATGCCAGGGCGTTGGGACTTGTGCAACAAGCTGTCCTACAGAAGCGATTACCTATGCGCTTCCAAATCCTGACGATACGCAAAAGTTCATTGAACGTACGCTAGCCAACTATGAACATGCGGGCGGTCTGGATCCAATCGTACTTATCTGTAGCTCTCGTCATGAGACCTACAATGTGATGGCGTTAAAAGCATTGCCAGATAACGTGATTCCAATCGTAGTTGAAGAGCTGCCTTCTATTGGTATTGATACTTGGTTTGCAGCGCTAGTGAATGGCGCAACTCAAGTTCTGTTTGCTGCTTCTCGTTTTATGCCAGAAACCATCATTCGTGTTCTGAATAACGAAGTCGGGATTGCTCAAGAGTTGCTCGACCAAATCGGTGTTCCAAAAGAAACCATCGATATCCTGTATTTAGAATCTCTACGTGAAGGGCCTCCAACACTGTGTGTTGATTCGTTCGATCTTGCACTTGGCGATCTTCAAGGCAATAAACGCCAACGCCTATTCACAGCACTTGACGCGATGTCTTCATCTCGTATTCCTGTTGAAAACATTGTTGAGCTCCCTTCGAATGCGCCATACGGCACGGTTTCGTGTGAAAGCAAAGATTGTACTTTGTGTATGAGCTGTGTGGCTGTGTGTCCGACACGTGCTCTGCATACCGATGGTGCCTCTCCATCACTTAAGTTTGTAGAACAAGACTGTATTCAATGTGGTCTGTGTGAAAAGGCATGTCCTGAGAATGTTCTGACTCTGACTCCTCGTATGAATTGGGTGAAAGAAGAACGTCAGAAGGCTGTTGTGATTCATGAAGAGAAAGCAGCGGAATGTTTACGTTGTCATAAACCATTCGCACCGCAGTCTATGATTGACATGTTACAAAATAAGTTACGCGGTCACTCTCATTTCTCAGATGAGACAGCAATTAATCGTATTGCGATGTGTGAAGACTGCCGTGTGGTAGACATGTTCGATTCAATGGCTCAAGACCCATTGAAACAATTGAAATACTAGGAGTTGGCCTTGGATACTAATTTGGATCAGGCACAAGAGCCTGAGCTCGCAAAAGAATTAAAGCAAGAACAGACACTAAGAACTGAAATCTATCTGGTTCTTTCTGCATTGTTTCGTAGCGCACCTTCTGAAGAGGTGATCGACTTTCTAAAGACACTAGACATTGAAGCGTCTGAAAGTGCGATGCAAAAGGCTTGGATTGCGATTCAACAAGCCGCAACCGAATCAAACCGCGAAGCACTAGAAGATGAATATCAGAACCTGTTCATTGGCATAGGCCGCGGAGAGATTGTTCCATTTGGCTCTTGGCACCGAACTGGCGCCATGATGGAAAAACCCTTAGCAGAGATCCGTCATGACCTAGAGCTTTTAGGCATCGAACGTGATGAACAAGTGAAAGAACCAGAAGATCATATTGCTGCATTGTGTGAAGTAATGGCCATGCTAACCGGTGAAGAAGAAGCGCTTCAACAAGCAGTTTTCAATAAGCACCTTGGTCCTTGGTTTAACTCTTTTACGCGTCAGCTTGAAAGTGCAGAAAGTACGAACTTCTACGAATCTGCAGCTCAGCTATGTGAAGCATTCTTAACGTTGGAGCAGGTTCGTTTCAGCGTGAATACGAAAAGCAGTAAACACAAATTAAAGATTGATGTGAAAAACGTCACTGATTACGAGTAATCGAGCAGTACGCGATTATATCGATAGAGGGGCATGAAGCCTCCAAAAAGATCTACCGCAAGGTAAGGAAGCAATGATGAAAGATAATAAAGAAATAGATACAAGCCGTAGAGACTTACTCAAAGGTTTAACGACTGCAGCCGTTGCTGGTGCAGTTGTCGCTGGTACAACCAAAGTGGCAACCGCTTCAGAAACGGTTGAAATGCCGAAAGAAGACGTGAAGAAGACGGGCTATCGTGAAACGCAACATATTCGCGATTACTACGACACACTTTAGGAGATAACGGATGAAACTTGTCAAACGCTCCGATAGTGTGAGCAAAGAAACCAATCAACTGGGTGTGTCTCGACGTGCCTTCATGAAAAACACCTCATTAGCAGCTGGTGGCGCGGTAGTAGGCGCAAGTCTATTCGCTCCAGGCATGATGAAAAAGGCGCAAGCTAAGTCAGTCGATCCTGAAGCAAAAACAGAAGTGAAACGCACTATCTGTTCCCACTGTTCTGTGGGTTGTGGTATTTACGCTGAAGTTCAAAACGGTGTTTGGACGGGTCAAGAGCCTGCATTCGATCACCCATTCAACGCTGGTGGACACTGTGCTAAAGGTGCAGCTCTGCGTGAACACGGCCACGGTGAGCGTCGCCTCAAGTACCCAATGAAATTGGAAGGCGGTAAGTGGAAGAAGCTTTCTTGGGAACAAGCGATTGAAGAGATCGGTAACAAAGCGCTAGAACTTCGTAAAGAGTCAGGTCCTGATTCTGTTTACTTCCTAGGCAGTGCGAAACACAGCAACGAACAAGCTTACGCATTCCGTAAGATGGCGTCGCTTTGGGGTACCAACAACGTTGACCACCAAGCACGTATTTGTCACTCAACCACAGTAGCCGGTGTTGCAAACACTTGGGGCTACGGTGCGATGACCAACTCGTTCAATGACATGCACAACTGTAAGTCTATGCTGTTCATTGGTTCGAACCCTGCAGAAGCTCACCCAGTAGCGATGCAACACATCTTAATCGCGAAAGAGAAGAACAACTGTAAGATCGTTGTAGCGGATCCTCGTCGTACGCGTACTGCTGCGAAATCTGACCACTATGTTTCTCTACGCCCGGGTTCAGACGTTGCGTTTATCTGGGGTGTGCTATGGCATGTCTTTGCTAATAAGTGGGAAGACAAAGAATTCATCCGCCAACGTGTATTTGGCATGGACGAGATCCGTGAAGAAGTCGCGAAGTGGAGCCCAGCAGAAGTTGAACGCGTGACAGGCGTAAGCGAAGAAGACGTTTACCACACAGCAAAACTTCTTTCTGAGAACCGTCCAGGTTGTATCGTTTGGTGTATGGGTGGTACTCAACACACGACGGGTAACAACAACACACGAGCTTACTGTGTACTTGAGCTTGCGCTAGGTAACATCGGTAAATCAGGCGGCGGTGCAAACATCTTCCGTGGTCACGATAATGTACAAGGCGCAACTGACCTTGGCGTACTGTCTGACACACTTCCAGGTTACTACGGCTTGTCTGAAGGTTCTTGGCGCCACTGGTCTAAAGTTTGGGACATCGACTTTGACTGGGTGAAAGGACGTTTCGACGACAACGCATACGGCGGTCAAAAACCAATGAACAGTGCAGGTATTCCTGTATCTCGTTGGGTTGATGGCGTACTTGAAGACAAAGACAAGATCCGTCAGCGCGAAAACATCCGTGCCATGTTCTACTGGGGTCACGCGGTGAACTCTCAGACTCGTGGTCCAGAGATGAAGAAGGCGATGCAGAAGCTGGATATGATGGTTATCGTTGACCCATATCCAACAGTTGCAGCAGTAATGAACGATCGAACAGATGGCGTTTACTTGCTTCCAGCAACCACTCAATTTGAAACCTACGGCAGTGTAACGGCATCAAACCGTTCTCTACAGTGGCGTGACAAGGTGGTTAATCCTCTGTTCGAATCTAAGCCTGACCACGAAATCATGTACCTTCTTTCTAAGAAGCTTGGTTTCTCTGATCAACTGTTCAAAAACATCCGTGTTGAGAACAACCAACCATTGATTGAAGACATTACTCGTGAATTCAACAAAGGTATGTGGACGATCGGCTATACAGGTCAAAGCCCAGAACGTTTGAAAGAACACCAACAAAACTGGCACACGTTCCACAAAACAACGCTTGCTGCAGAAGGCGGCCCAGCGAATGGCGAGACTTACGGTCTTCCTTGGCCATGCTGGGGCAACCCAGAGATGAAACACCCGGGTACGCATATCCTTTACGATACGTCTAAACCTGTTGCTGAGGGCGGCGGTAACTTCCGTACTCGTTTCGGTGTCGAATTTGAAGGTCAAAGTCTATTGGCTGAAGACAGCTACTCAAAAGGCAGCGAAATCAAAGACGGTTACCCAGAATTCAGTGACAAACTGCTGAAACAACTGGGTTGGTGGGACGATCTAACCGCAGAAGAGAAAGCTTCAGCGGAAGGTAAGAACTGGAAGACTGACGTTTCTGGTGGTATCCAGCGTGTGGCTATCAAACATGGTTGTATCCCGTTTGGTAATGCGAAAGCGCGTGCGATTGTTTGGACATTCCCAGACCGCGTACCACTGCACCGTGAACCACTTTACACGCCACGTCGTGATCTTGTTGCAGACTACCCAACATGGGATGACAAGGAAGCAATCTTCCGTGTTCCTACGTTGTACAAATCAATTCAAGACCAAGACAAGTCTGCTGAATACCCAATCATTCTGACTTCTGGTCGTCTGGTTGAGTACGAGGGTGGTGGTGAAGAAACACGTTCAAACCCATGGCTAGCTGAACTTCAACAAGAGATGTTTGTTGAAGTGAACCCGAAAGACGCAAACGACATTGGCTTCAAAGATGGCGATGATGTTTGGGTTGAAGGTGCTGAGAAAGGCCGCATCAAAGTGAAAGCGATGGTTACTCGTCGTGTTAAACCGGGTTTAGCGTTCTTGCCGTTCCACTTCGGTGGTAAGTTTGAAGGTGAAGACTTACGTTCTAAATACCCAGAAGGCTCTGATCCTTACGTTATTGGCGAAGCTGCCAATACAGCAACCACATATGGTTACGACCCTGTCACATTGATGCAGGAAACGAAAGTAACCCTTTGTAATATTCGTAAAGCGTAAGGAGTCTTAAAATGGCTAGAATGAAATTTCTTTGTGACACCAAACGTTGTATCGAATGTAACGGTTGTGTCACTGCATGTAAGAACGAAAATGATGATGCTCTGGAATGGGGTATTCAACGTCGCCGCGTTGTGACACTGAACGATGGTGAACCGGGTGAAAACTCTATCTCAGTCGCATGTATGCACTGTACTGACGCTCCTTGTATGGCAGTTTGCCCAGCAGACTGTTTTGAACATACAGAAGACGGCATCGTCCTTCACAATAAAGATCTGTGTATCGGTTGTGGTTACTGCTTGTTTGCTTGTCCGTTTGGCGCACCTCAATTCCCTAAACAGGAAGCCTTTGGTGAGCGCGGTAAAATGGACAAATGTACCTTCTGTGCTGGCGGCCCTGAAACCGAACCAGGTTCTGTGGAAGAGCGTCAGAAGTACGGTGCGAACCGTATTGCTGAAGGCAAGCTACCAATGTGTGCTTCGCTTTGTTCAACAAAAGCGCTGCTTGCAGGTGATGCTGAGCAAGTCTCTGATATCTTCCGTCAGCGTGTTGTAGAACGCGGTGCGAAAGGTGCTGGTTGGACAGACGGCAACGACCTTTCTTACGATGCGATGAAGAGCTAGTTAGGAGAGACATATGCTTACAATGTTTAAGCGTCTCTTCCTTGTTGTGCTGCCGATGTTGGCAGCACTAACAATGCTGTCTCCTTTGAGTCATGCATCTGAGACGAACTCATCACAAACTCAATCGAGCTCTGCTGAAAGAGAAATCACACAACTTGCTGGCGCTGATTTTTGGCGACAAGTAAGAAACGGTGAGGAAGGTTACACCACATCTCAATCTGCTGAGCACGGTGTGTTAATCAGTACGCCCGGGCAAACGTGGTACATATTGAAAGAGAAGTGGATGTCGCCAGCCGGCGCAGTTGCTATCTTTGGCAGTATTGCTTTCGTTACTCTAATGTACGTTGTGATTGGCCCACTAATGCTGAGTGCGCCAAGAACTGGCCGTAAGATCAAGCGTTGGTCTCGACTGGATCGTGCGTTGCACTGGAGCATGGCGTTTACTTTCTTAACGCTCGCGTTCAGTGGTTTGATGTTGGTTTACGGCAAGCACTTTTTGAAGCCGTATATTCCAACTGACCTTTGGGGCTTTATCGTTCTATTGGCGAAGCAATACCACAACTACATCGGCCCGATTTTCTATGTGCTATTGATGGCTGTTCTTATCAAGTGGTGGCGCAAGTCTATCTTCAAAATGGTCGATATCCAGTGGTTCATCAAACTGGGCGGCATGGTAGGGAAACACAAAGGTTCTCATCCATCGGCAGAATTTTCGAACGCGGGTGAAAAAGCGCTATTTTGGCTGCTTATCGTTATGGGCAGTGTCGCTGCGATCAGTGGCTTGGTTTTGGACTTCCCAATTTTCGGTCAAACCCGTCGAGATATGGAGCTTTCAAACTTAGTTCACATGCTTGCTGCTCTGATCCTTATCTGTGGTTTTGTGTTCCACATCTATATTGGCTTGTTCGGTATGGAAGGCGCCCTAGAAGGTATGGTAACAGGCGAAGTCGATGAAACCTGGGCTAAAGAACACCATGACCTTTGGTACAAAGAAGTGATGGAACAAGAGAAAAACGGCGTTGAACAAAGCGCTAACGTAGCAACAGAGAAAATGGAAGGGGTGAATAAGAATGAACAAACCTCATAAGGGTATTTGGGTTGCTTACATCCTAAGCTGCTTTACACCATTTACTTGTCTTCTCTCTGGTGTGATTGCCATTATCTACGCGGGCTATCGTTTAGATAAAGGCGAAGACGGCGAAGTAGTGGATACCCATTACTACGGCTTGATTCGCTCGTTCTTTTTGAACCTGACGTTTTTTGTTGTGCTTATCGTCACGGTAGCGACCTCAAACGGCGTGTTAATTGGTGTGAACGATTACTGGTATCAAAACCATATTATCGATGACATCGCTTACTACATTCCATATGTGGGCATGTTATTTGGTGGTGTGGCGATTGTGGTGTGGTTTATTCGTATGTATCAAGGCATGCAGCGTTTAAGTCAAAACCTACCGCAAAACCCGACAACAGGTCCAAACCTTTAAGCGTTTATATGTAAGTCGTTTGGGTTACCAAACTCGATAATAGCTCCTTTGTCTATGAGTTAACTCTAATCAGCGAAAGACATTAAAAGCCCAGTGATTCATTTCACTGGGCTTTTTGTTTTTAAGTCTCCGGAACCGTAAATAGTTGTCAGCCGCTATCTGCATCAGAACATACTTATTGACCGCTTCAATATGGTGCAACTCCCTTATTTGGTGCAATTGTCGTTGTGATTTTTTTGGTTTTTAAGAACCATAAAAGTGCACCTAAATATTTAGACTCTAATAATCAATAAGTTAAAAATAAAATCTGTTACACGAAAATTACCCTTCACACTTGGAGCACATCTTGCATTCACTGTTGGGTCTTTAATTAATTACAACATTGAATCGCACGATATCAGTGCAAATCAGATAAAGCGAAGGAGAATGCTTTAATGAGTGAAACGGTGACTCAAGTTCATAGTGCAGTACAAACCCTTACCCAAAGTTCAGACACCTTATTCCTATTACTCGGCGCAATCATGGTCTTCCTGATGCATGCTGGCTTTGCGTTTCTCGAAGTCGGTACCGTCCGAAAGAAGAACCAAGTCAACGCGCTGGTTAAGATCCTTTCCGACTTTGGTGTCTCCGCCATCGCTTACTTCTTTATCGGTTATTGGGTCGCTTATGGCGCTCACTTTTTTGCCGACGCTGAAACGCTCTCACAAGGTAATGGATACGAACTGGTTAAGTTCTTCTTCCTAATGACCTTCGCTGCTGCAATTCCTGCGATTGTTTCTGGTGGTATCGCAGAGCGTGCTCGTTTCTATCCAATTTTGATTGCGACACTGTTTACGGTCGGTTTCATCTACCCATTTTTCGAAGGCATCATTTGGAATGGTAATTTTGGCTTCCAAGATTGGTTAGAAGGTCAGTTTGGCTATGGGTTCCATGACTTCGCAGGTTCAGTTGTGGTTCACGGTGTTGGCGGTTGGATTGCATTGGTTGCGGTTTACTTCCTTGGTATGCGTAAAGGTCGCATCCGCGCGGGTAAACACACTAACTTTGCACCATCAAACATTCCATTCTTAGCGTTAGGTTCTTGGATCTTATGTGTAGGTTGGTTTGGCTTTAACGTGATGTCTGCTCAAGCGATAAATGGCATCAGCGGCCTAGTGGCGATGAACTCACTGATGGCAATGGTTGGCGGTATTCTTGCGGCGCTTGTTGCAGGTAAGAATGACCCAGGTTTTATCCATAACGGCCCTTTGGCTGGCTTAGTAGCGATTTGCGCAGGTTCAGACTTAATGCACCCATTAGGCGCGTTAGTGACTGGCGGCGTGGCAGGGGCATTGTTCGTTTACCTGTTCACTTACATGCAAAACAAAACACAGATTGATGATGTATTAGGTGTGTGGCCTCTACATGGCGTATGTGGCGCTTGGGGTGGCATTGCAGCTGGTATCTTCGGCTCGCAAACATTCTGGGGGCTAGGGGGCGTAAGCTTTGCTTCTCAAGTTGTCGGTACACTCGCTGGTATTGCTGTGGCTTTAATTGGCGCATTGATTGTTTATGGCGTGCTAAGCAAACTAACAGGCCTACGATTAAGTGAAGAAGACGAATTCAACGGTGCGGATCTTTCAATCCATAAGATCTCGTCTATTAACGAAGACTAACGTCGTTCACGGTGTGAGTTTAAGCTCATCAAGTAGACATCAGTTAAACAGAACTAAGGCGGCTTCGGTCGCTTTTTTGTTTCTGTGAGAAGCAAATAGAAAGTTTGAGTATCAACGGCAACAACTATCAAGCGAGTTATGTCACAAATAGCCAATGAATTCAGTTGCCTAAGACTATGGTCTAATCCCTAAAACTATTGTTGGAATTTGAACAGTGCTAAGCTGTTACAAAGTGACATATTGAAAAGGACGTTGTATGCATTTCCCATATCGAAATATCGTAATTCTTACTGGCGCTGGCATCTCCGCGGAGTCGGGGATTCAAACATTCCGAGCACAAGACGGATTATGGGAAAACCATAAAATCGAGGATGTTGCGACACCTGAAGGTTTTGCAAAAGATCCTGACCTTGTACAAGCGTTTTACAACAAGCGTCGTCATGGATTACAGAGTGAAAATATCTTTCCAAATTCAGCCCACAAGGCGCTAGGAGAGCTTGAAGATAAGCTCGATGGCAAAGTAACTATCATCACTCAGAACATCGACAACCTGCACGAGAGAGGCGGTAGCAACAACATTATCCACATGCACGGTGAGCTTCTTAAGGCACGTTGTAGCGAGTCAAACCAAGTTCTAGAGCACAAAGACGACATTCATACTGGTGAATTGTGCCATTGTTGCCAGATACCAGCTCAAATGCGCCCTCATATTGTGTGGTTTGGCGAAATGCCATTGAGGATGGGCGACATTTATTCAGCGTTAGAAGAAGCTGATTTGTTCATCTCGATCGGCACGTCAGGTGTGGTTTATCCAGCCGCAGGTTTTGTACATGATGCTAAAATGCATGGAGCACATACGATCGAGATAAACCTCGAACCCAGTGCGGTAGAGAGTGAATTTGAAGAGAAACGTTACGGTAAGGCGAGTATCGAGGTACCTAAGCTAGTCGGTGAGCTATTGCTGTCAGAGAAGGGGTCTCTAACGGCCTGACCTTGTGCCAATAAATTGATTGACCCGCTTAAGGTTGGAACTTGAGAGCTCGTTATCAGCAACAGTTATCATTTATCATTTATCAGTGGCAAACTGACATTTATTCAGATGAGGCTCTAGTCATCGGTTTGCCTTGTTGTTTCTATATTCAGGCAATTTGTCTCTAGATTAGGACAAGACGTGCACCAAGAGTTTTGAACAGGTCGTTGAGCTTTTTTCATTTCGTACATCGCCTTATCGGATTCAACCAATGCCTGTTTAAAATTATCTCGGCTGGTCACTTCGATACCGTAAGAAAAACTGATGTTCTCACCATGCAGTAAGTTATTGACTTGGCTCACAAACTCACCACCACGACCGAGTTGAGCCGTTGCAACAAACTCATCACCACCCACTCTAAACACCATTTCATCTTCCAAAGCCGTTTGCCTCAGAGCCTGAGAGAAACGAACAATCATTAAATCTCCAACTTTGTGGCCTTTAAGGTCGTTTGCCTCTTTTAGTCCATCTAAGTCGAAGTAAATGAGCTCAAACTCTGCAAGTTTGATCGCGTCAAACTTCTTGCGATTATACAGACCAGTAAGCTCGTCGCGTTTACCTTGGTCTTTGATTTTTCCAGTTAATTCTGTAATGCCGTAAGCGATCAATAGAAATGCGATTTGTAGCAACCCGTCTTCCAAGAAGGTATCTATTAGTTCATTTTGGTCAGCCCACTCATCAAGATGTTTAAGCTCGGTTGATACGTCATAAAATAGGTTAAAAATGAGTAATAGAGCGCCGTAGCGAAGAACTTTGTGGGGACGAATTGAATGACGCGCAACATAATAGATGTACATAGTGATCACGAGGGTATTTGTTTCGAAAAACAAATCATAGTTTGAATCAATATGAATAAATGAACTCAAGCCAAGCATCAACAGTGATGCTAACAGCATAAAAGTCACAACTAACAGGATAGGGTTTGCTTGCATATGTAATCGCACTTCGTATTGTTTGCTCAATCCTATATAAATTCTGAATAAAAATAAAGCGGCTTACGCCGCTTTATTTAACTTACTAGCAACAATTAAATTTTTGCTAACAAATTAGTTGTCTACTTTAAGTTTTTGAAAATACTCGTCATAAATAACGCTCGCTTCGCCAACTTCGTCTTGCCAAACACCATTATCCATCACTGATTGTGGCGGGAAAACGTTCTTATCTTCAGAAAATTCTTTCGGAAGAAGAGGGTAAGCAGTTTTAACGGGTGTTGGGTAACCGATCTCAAGAGCAATTTTCGCAGCGTTCTCTGGGCGAAGTAGGAAGTCGATCATCTTATGTGCCGCTTCAGTGTTCTTAGCACCAGCTGGAATCGCTAGGCTATCCATCCAGAAGATAGCGCCTTTCTCTGGCCAGATAATGTCAATCGTTGCGCCTTCTTGACGTGCCATGTAAGCAGAGCCATTCCAAAGCATACCAAGAGACACTTCACCCGCTAGGTAAGGGTTTGCTGGGAAATCTGAGTTAAATACCAATACGTTTGGCATTAGCTTACGAAGTTCTTCGTACGCTTCTTTGATTTCTTCAGGATTAGTCGTGTTTGGAGAGTAACCCAGTTTAGACAGTGCGATATGGAAAACTTCACGAGAGTCATCCATCATCATCAGTTGACCTTCCCACTGTGTATCCCACAGATCGCCCCAGTTTTTAACTGAAGACTTGTCTAGCATATCTGAGTTGATACCAATACCCGTTGCGCCCCAGATGTATGGGATCGAGTAGTTGTTATTTGGGTCAAATGGCTTATCTAAGTAATTTGGATCCAAATCTGCAAAGTGGCTTAGCTTAGTTTTATCAAGCTCTTGAAGCATGCCTTCTTTACGCATCTTAGAAACGAAGTAAGTAGAAGGAACGACCAAGTCGTAACCCGTACCTTGAGTTTTTAACTTAGCGTACATGCTTTCGTTAGACTCATAAGTTGAGTAATAGACTTTAATGCCAGTCTCTTCGGTGAAGTCTTCTAGTACTTCATTTGGAATATATTCAGACCAGTTGTAAAAATACAGTTCTTGGTCAGCTGCGAAAGAGGGTGTAGAAAGTAAAGTAGCAGCACACAATGCGCCGGTATACAGTGTTTTTTTCATTACTGTTCCGTTCATTTGTTTGATTTGGAGCTGGGTATTGAACCCAAAGTAAATGGATTTCTAAAAATCGCGCTAAATTATAGCAGTGATATAACAAAATAGGCAGCCTAAGCTGCCTATTGATTGATATTCTTATTTTTAACGTGTTGATTACCTAACTAGGCTTGTTAAGTAAACCAGTTACTTATTAGCCTCTGTTGACCGGAGTAATTAGATAACAAACTCGCTTACTGACCGGCTTTAAGCTTCATGAAGTAATCTTCGTACTTCACTGTCTTATCGCCAACCGCAGCTTGCCATTCCACACGGTCAAGGTCTTCTTGTGACGGGAACAGCGCAGGGCTGTCTTTGAACTTCTCGTTAGACGCTTTAACTGCCGTTAGGTAGCCTGTGTCACGAGAGATTTGCTCTGCAATTTCTGGGCGAAGTAGGAAGTCGATCATCTTATGAGCTGCATCTACGTTTACCGCACCAGAGCTAATCGCAAAGTTATCAACCCAACCGATACCGCCTTCTTTAGGGAAAACAAGTTTGATTGGTAGACCTTCGTTTTGCGCAGCAGCAGCAGAACCATTCCAAAGCATACCAAGACCCACTTCACCAGACATGTATGGCGCACCAGGGTTATCTGAGTTAAAGACTAGAACGTTCGGCATTAGCTTTTGTAGTTCAGCGTAAGCTTCGTCGATCTCTTTCTCGTTGGTTGTGTTACCAGAGTAACCTAACTTACGCAGTGCGATGTGGAACACTTCACGCGTGTCGTCCATCATCATCAGTTGGCCTTCAAGCTCTGGCTTCCATAGATCAGCCCAGCTTTGGAAGTCTTCCGGATCGTATATTTCAGTGTTAACAGCAAGACCTGTAATCGCAACTACGTGTGGAATAGAGTAGTCGTTGCTTGGGTCGTACGGCTTATCTAAGTAGTTAGTATCTAGGTTCTTGAAGTTGTACAGCTTAGTTTTGTCGATTTTTTGTAGCATACCTTCGTCACGCATCTTAGAAACGAAGTAAGTCGACGGCACAACTAGGTCGTAGCCTTTGTTATGTGTTTTTAGCTTTGCGTACAAGGTTTCATTCGACTCGTAAGTTGAGTAGATAACCTTGATTCCAGTTTCATCAGTGAACTGTTCTAGAATCTCACTATTGATGTAAGGTCCCCAGTTCATGAATACCAATTCTTTGTTATCTTTTGCAAATGATGATGCAGATAACATTGAAAGCGCACATGCACTACCAGCTAATAGAGTAGCCCATTTTTTCATTGACGTTAGCTCCAAACTAAACGTTGCCTAAAGGCAGTAGATAGAAAAACAGAATGGCAATTTACCATTCTGTTTATGAATAACACTTTTGTTAAACTTGAATCTTATCAAGTCCGTCTCAGTAAAGAGTAGGAGACTTACTTGATTTTCTCTCTCGCTAACAACTGAGAAATAATCACCAGTATTAACGACACCACTAACATCACTGTTGCTAGGGCGTTGACCTCTGGAGATATACCGACTTTAACCATCGAGTAAATCTTCAGTGGCAAGATTTCGTAAGTTGGACCTGTTACGAAAGAGCTGATGATCACATCGTCCAAAGACAGAGTGAAGCTCAATAACCACCCCGCAGCAACCGCTGGCTTAGCAAGAGGCAGGATGATCTGTTTTAGAATCGTCCACTCACTTGCACCTAAGTCTTTTGCTGCTTCTAGCATCTTCACATCAAAGCCATTCAAGCGACTGTAGACCGTGACCACAACGAACGGTAAACAGAAAGTAATGTGCGCTGCAAGTAGGGTAAAGAACCCAAGTTGCACACCCATAACCAAGAATAGCGCAAGAAGCGAAATCGCCATTACGATATCTGGTGACATCATCACGATGAACAACATGCCATTGACGATGCCTTTACCTTTAAATTGGTAACGGAATAGGGCAACGGCTGTCAGGCTTCCGACAATCGTTGCGGCAGTCGCTGAGAACACCGCTACGTTGATCGAATGCCACGCAGCCTGCATTAGGCTGTCGTTGTTAATCAGTGCGTCATACCACTTGGTGGTAAAACCACCCCATTTCATGCCGAATTTATTGGCATTAAATGAGTTTGCAATCAATACGATAATAGGTAGGTATAGAAAAGCGTATACCAGCGCCATAAAGCTGAACTTAACTGTGCGACCCATTAGTCTAGCTCCACTTTCTTATTCAATAACTTGCCTGCACGGTAGTAGGCATAAAGCATCACAGCCATTGCCACGGTCAGTGCAATACTCGTCGCAGCGCCAAACGGCCAGTCCCGAGCATTAAGTACTTGGCTCTTAATCACGTTACCAATCAGCAGGTTCTTTGCTCCGCCTAATAGGTCAGAGATGTAGAACATACCTAATGCAGGTAATAACACCAATAAACAACCGCCGACAATACCTGGCATAGTCAGTGGTAACACGACTTTCAATAGCGTTTGCAGTTTGTTCGCACCTAAATCTTTAGCCGCTTCTAAATAAGTGTCGTCTAGCTTTTCGATTGCTGAGTACAACGGCAAAATCATGAACGGGAGTAGGATATACACTAAACCGATCATTACTGCCGTTTCTGAATACATAATACGAAGTGGCTTATCGATAATATCTAACGCTAACAAACCTTTGTTCAGAACCCCTTGAGTACCCAGAACCACTTTTAATCCGTAAGTACGAATCAGTGAGTTAGTCCAAAATGGCACAATCACTAAAAACAACATGATTGGACGCCATTTCGCAGGCATTTTTGCCACGATGTAGGCGAACGGGTAACCAATAATTAAACAAAGCAGGGTAGCAACGATTGCCATATAGAAAGAGTGCATCAGCACTTTAAAATACAGCGGATCAGCCAAACGCACATAGTTATCGAGAGTAAAAGTCATCTCAATCAAGTTAGCTTCATCACGAGTTAAGAAACTAGTACCGATGATCATGATGTTTGGAATCATCACGAACAGCACTAACCAACCTGTGATTAAAGCAACAATTGCGTTTTGTAAATTAAACTTCTTGCTCATCTTCTAATACCACTTCCCAGCTCTCAACCCAAGTTACTGCAACTTTTTGGCCCAGTGAGTGATCAACATCAGGGTCATCTTCGTTGAAGAATTCACTAACCATGACACGCATACCCGACTCAAGTTCTACGACTGAATCTAATGTCATGCCTTTATAGGTTCGCTCGACAATGTGACCAACAATACCGCGTTGCTCAGATTCTTTGATTTCTTCGATACGAAGATCTTCAGGGCGAAGCAATACTTGCAGTTTTTGACCCGGTGTTACGTCTTTATCGTGATAGATAATGGACTCTTCACCTTCGATTGTCGCAACAATGCGCTTTTCATCTTGACGAGATTTAGCTGTCGCTTCGAATACGTTAATTTCACCAATGAAACGCGCTACGAATAGGTTCTTAGGCTCTTCGTAGATCTCTCTTGGTGTTCCGTCTTGTTCAATCACGCCATCACGCATAACAATAATGCGGTCGGACATAGAGAGTGCTTCTTCTTGGTCATGCGTTACAAAAATGAACGTGATACCAAGTTGGCGTTGCAGTTGTTTCAGCTCGATTTGCATCTGTTTACGTAGTTTGTAATCCAGAGCAGATAGAGATTCATCCAACAAGAGAACTTTAGGCTTATTAACGACAGCACGAGCGATTGCGATACGTTGCTGTTGGCCGCCAGATAGCTGGTGTGGCTTTCGTTGTGCCATTTGCTCTAAGCGCACCATTTTCAAAGCATCCATTACACGAGGTTCAATCTCGCTGCTTGGAACTTTCTGCATGCGTAAGCCAAATGCCACATTATCGAAAACGGTCATATGCGGGAATAGGGCATAGCTTTGGAAAACAGTGTTTACATGCCTTTGTTCAGCAGGAACTTGGGTTACGTTCTGTCCAGCTAATAGTATTTCACCACTATCCGCCGTTTCAAAACCCGCAATCATTCTTAGCACGGTTGTTTTACCACAACCTGATGGGCCTAAAATCGTGAGAAACTCACCATGATTTACGTTTAAATCCAGATTGCCGATGACTTCCTTACCATCGAAACTTTTACTGATGCCAGTTAGCTGTACTACTGGCTTCCCTACTGATTTTTTAGCGTTCAACGTCTGTTTTTCTCCACCTTGGTTCTATTTGAGACCTGTTGCTATACACCTCTAAGGCGCGCATCATAATCACCAAAAACGTGAATTCAAAGCATTTTTTATCTTTCGAAGACAAAAAAATTCGCAGGTAAAAGTAAACATCCTTTACCATACTGTTATTTGTTGGGTTCACACCCTAACAAGTGTCTAATTATTAACCATTAAGACGTAAAAGCAAGCCTTGTTACAGATTCATATTTTAGTTTGCATCCGACATATGGGTATAATGAATGTAATTTTTTATCAATAAGTTAGGTGCCTTCGTTTAGTTGGCGCACCTAGGTATCAATATGAACAACGACATCGAAAAAGATTTTAATTTGGGCGGTAGTATCGACCGTGCACTTTCCGGCGATTATGAGCTCAAAGCAACGGCTGTATTCCAAGAGGCTTGGAAACATACGATAAGTCACTTTCTTTCGTTTTCCCCTGCGATTGTTGCGCTAATGTTCGTACAATTGGCTATCTTTTATATCGCACTAAAACTGCAACTTGGTGACCCTGCAGTTATCTTAGATGCGGTAATCGACCCTGAGGCCTTTACACCCCAGATCGTTGAATCGATTTTCATTGCGAATTTTAGCTATGAAGTCGTCAGTGCACCTATCTATGCCGGCATCTGTTTAATGGCAATGAGCCATGCTGCAGGTCTTCAAACTAAAGTGCGCCACATAGGCAAAGGTTTACAGTTTACGATCCCCGTTATTCTAGTGACTTTGTTCAGCCTAATGCTTCAAGGCATCGCTGGTATGATTCTGCCATTTCTGTCTATCTACTTCTCACTTGCGTTCAGCAACTCAATTCTGCTGATTTGTGATAAAAAAGTTCCACCGATGCAATCGCTATTACTTTCTCTAAGAGCAGTAAATAAGAAGATCTTCGTAGTCGCGTCTATATACCTAATGGTTATGCTGATGTTCATCGTTGCTGCGATGATGTACGGCATTGGCTTGATCTTCGTTCTTCCATTCTTCTTCCACGTGAAAGGTATCGTTTACCGTGAAATGTTTGGCATCAAGCTGAAGATAATTGCATCAGACCGCCCAATGAGCGATGACGATAGCGATGGCGGTAACAATAACGGCAACAACAGTAGCCATGGTAACAAGAACAAAAACCCGCAGGTCTTCGATGCGTAATAACGACAAAGGCAGCGCGAGTAAATCTCTTGCGCTCAAGGTAACAACACTAGCAATCGTGGGTTCTATCTCACTGATTGGCCCATACCTTTACCAAGAAGAAGAACGCCGACGTACGACAGAACAGAGCTCTACTTCAGCAGACCAATTTGATGACTTGACTGTTGCTTTAAGCGCACCAAACTTTGCGGGTATTAAGGATGTAAACGAGAAAAAAGACGCGTTTTTCTCGTTCCTACGCCCAAGCATCAAGATTGAAAACAAACGTATCACCAAAGAGCGTGCGTTTTTAACCAAGATCTCTGAGTCAGGTTTAAGTAGTATTGATTCTGAAGACATTTCTTATGCGAAAAGGTTAGGGAAATTGTACAGCTTACCAGTACCTAGCACAGGTATAGAGCAGACATGGTTGGCGGAAATGCTTAACCGAGTCAACGTACTGCCAGAGGCGCTGGTACTGACACAGGCTGCCAATGAATCAGCTTGGGGGACATCACGTTTCGCCACCAAAGCAAACAACTATTTCGGACATTGGTGTTACAGCAAAGGTTGTGGCCTTATTCCGCTACAACGTAACGAAGGCAGATCGCATGAAGTAGCAACATTTTCTTCAAGCCAAGAATCCGTACACCGTTACTTCATGAACCTTAATCGTAACCGTGCCTATGCAGATTTAAGAGCCATTCGTGCGCAACTGGCAGCAAATGGTAATGATCTGTTAACCAAAGAAACGGCGACCGAATTGACCAATGGTTTGTTAAAATATTCTGAGCGAGGTTCAGACTATGTGACTGATTTACAAGCTATGATCCGTCACAACAAGGTATACTGGGAAAAGTAACTCATTTGGATATCCGTTTGATTGACTTCTTTAGTCAATTTGACACCAAGCAATATCGCGAAAGAGCAGCTCATTAGCTGCTCTTTCTATTTATAAACGCTCAACTTCAACAAGATTATAATAATGAAAAAGACAGCACTCGCTTTATTAGCCACTTTAAGTTTTGGGGTTTCTCTTCCAGCTTCGGCGCAAGAATACATGTTCACGTATTCTAAACTCTATACTCAGCTGAAAAACAACACCAAAGAAGGGCACGATGATGTCAAAGTTGCGGTGTTCTTTGTTGACCAACAAGCACAGAAAACCTGTCACATCAGCAAAGCTTGGATGGAGAAAGAAGAGCACTACGAAGAGCTAAAAGTGTCTCCTGCGAATGAGCTGCTTCTACCTGTAGATCAAAACCTGCGCTCAGCAAACCCTCTTATCTTTGTACAAACCCAAGAACAAGAGTGTGCATATTCGCTCGTTGTAATGACTCAAGAGCCTTTAGCTGGCAATGTTGAAGTTGCACAACTAGAAAGCCTGTTACCACAGATGCAGGCAATGCTAGAAGACGTCAGCGGCATGTTCTCTAGCTGGTTCACACCTGATATCCAAGGGTTAACGTTGGAGTTCAATGACAAACTTAAAGGTAACATTGCTCTATCTAACGGTAAACAGATCCCAATTAAAGAAGGCCGTGCTAAATTCACCTTAGAAGAGCTGAATGGAAGTGACAGCATCACTTTACCAGAGCCAACGGTTCGCGTATTACCGTACATTCCCGCGCAATAAGTCTAGCTAGAAGCACTCCCTACGCTTTGAGGAAGTAGTTCTTAAGCAGCCTGGTCTTTTAGAGAAGGCTGCTTTTCTTTGTCTACTATGCAAACCTCGAATTTGTTAAGACGCGTTTATCTAACCGTTTAGAGAGCTTAAAGCTCAAAAGAAGCGGAATCTTTCCAATACTCAGCTTGTTAATCCTGCCGTTACTATTTCAACATCAAATAAAAATCCGTATAATCCACGCCCTAAAACAGTCCCACTAGCAATCTACAGTCGGTAATACGACGGTGTGAGAGTCGCAATGAACCAAAACGAAAATAAAAAAGAAACACTTGAATTCAACAAGCTTCAGAAACGTCTGAGACGAAATGTTGGAAATGCCATCGTTGACTACAACATGATCGAAGAGAATGACGTAGTAATGGCATGCATTAGTGGCGGTAAAGATTCATTTGCGATGCTAGATATTTTGCTACGTTTACGTGAAGCTGCACCTATCAAATTCGATGTTGTTGCCGTAAACCTAGACCAAAAACAACCTGGCTTTCCTGAACATATTCTTCCTGAGTACTTCGAAACTCTGAACATTCCTTACTACATCGTAGATAAAGATACGTACTCCGTAGTTAAAGAGAAAGTGCCAGAGGGTAAAACAACCTGTGGTCTATGTTCTCGTCTTCGTCGTGGTACTTTGTACTCGTTTGCAGAGAAAATTGGGGCTACTAAGATTGCTCTTGGCCACCACCTAGACGATATTGTTGAGACGATGTTCCTGAACATGTTCCACGGTGCACGCTTGAAAGCAATGCCGCCAAAATTGCGTTCTGATGATGGCCGTAACGTTGTTATTCGTCCACTGACTTATTGTCGTGAAACGGACTTAATCCAATACGCAGAGCACCTAGATTTCCCAATCATTCCTTGTAACCTATGTGGATCTCAAGAGAACCTACAGCGTCAGAACATTAAAGCGATGTTGATTGATTGGGATAAGCAAACGCCAGGTCGTGTTGAGAAGATTTTCAAGTCAATTCAGAACGTAAGTCCAAGCCAACTGGCTGACCGAGAATTGTTTGATTTCGTAAACCTTCCACTAGACCGTAGTGAAGATCGCAAGGCCTACGAATTCGAAGAAGCTGAAATTTCCTCTTCAAATATTGATGAGTCAATGTTCATCGACGTGACTAACGTATAATACCAATCGTAGTAAATAACTGTTCATCCTAGCTGGTTAAAACACTCGATAACATCGTTAGAAATTTTGATTGTAGAATAACTACTTATCGAAAATTTCTGCCTTGTTCTCAAGCATTTTTCCTGCGCTATTTATTATCACTTACTTACTGTGATTGGTATAACGAGATATTCGCGATTCTATATTTGGAATGGCGGAAGCTCTAGATAATTAAAAACGCCTCAAGCAGTGCTTGAGGCGTTTTTTAGGATTTTAAATCAGCTATAGGGTATTAACCTATAGACAAATTAGGATCAAGTGGACTTACGTAACCCGACGGTTTAAGAGCAAGTACGTCACAGTTAATCTTGTCGATTACATGTTCCGCAGTATTACCAATAAACACGGCAGACAATCCAGTACGGCCGGTTGTACCAAGAATCACCATAGCAGCGTTGTTTTCAGACGCGACACGAGGAATAACATCTTCTGGCAAGCCTTGCTCAACAACAGTTTGCTCTTCACTCATACCGTGTTTCTGGCGCAACGCTTTCATCGCTGTTAAGTGATGACCACGAACCGCGTCAGTATAAGAGGTTGGGTCAAACTCTGGCAGCTCGATTGTGATATTAGCAGGTGTCACTGGGTAGGCGTTTACCAATAGCGGCTCAGCATCTAAACGACCTGTGATTTCAAGTAACCTGTCGACCATCGTATCATTGAGCTCTAAGTGAGCTTCGGTTTCAGAGCCTACATGAACTGAAGCGTAAATCTTCGCGTGTTCTGGCCAGAAATCATTTTTAACCAATAGCACTGGGCTAGGGCATTTTCTCAATAAGTGCCAGTCGGTAGGAGTAAAGATGACAGATTCTAAGGTATCGTGCTTACGCGTACCTTTGATTAGAATGTCATGCTCGCCACTGTAAACCTCTGCAATGATCGCTTCATACGGGCGGTTATGCCAAACCACTTGCACGTTAAATTCAATAGAATCATCAAGGTAAGGAGCCGCCACTTTATTCATCCAAATTTCACGTTGATGAATTACGCCTTTACGCATTGCGTCTCTTTCATCGACAGAGAGCATAGATGTCATGTCATACGAGAAATCGTAGATCGATAAAAAGAAAGTGATGTGGCTTGTTGATGTGCTTTTCTTGGCAAGTTGGATAGCACGAACTAGAGCAGGTTGCTCATCGTGATTAATGTCTGCGACAACTAAAATTTTGTTATAGATACTCATAACTAAGCCTACTTTTCAGACCGAACATATAAATAATGTAGCGTAGTTATGGAGAGAATAAGAGAAATATAAGAGGTTTTAAGAGAGAAACATGATGTAGCTCATTATTGAACTACATCATTGATATCTAGACTATTCTTTTGAAACGCCAGCAAGTTCCATCAACGCATCGTGATCTTCGATAGTGATATATTTGCCTTTAACGCTCAAGATGTCTGCTTTTTGGAAGCGACCTAAAAGACGGCTAATTGTTTCAACAGTCAAACCAAGGTAGTTACCAATATCGCCACGAGTCATCGTTAGGCGGAACTCACGTGGGCTGAAGCCACGTTGAGAGAAACGAGTAGAAAGGTTGTAAAGGAATGCAGCAAGACGCTCTTCCGCGTTCTTCTTAGAAAGAAGCAGAATCATTTCTTGGTCACCTTTAATCTCATTACTCATCAGACGCATAATTTGCTGACGCAATTTAGGCATTTTGCCTGATAGGTCGTCTAGAATTTCGTATGGAATTTCACAGACCATAGAAGTTTCTAACGCTTGTGCGAAACTAGGGTGCATGTCACCAGTAATCGCATCGAAGCCAACAAGATCGCCCGCTAGGTGGAATGCAGTAATCTGCTCATCACCTTGCTCGGTAATCGTGTAGCTCTTGATCGTTCCAGAGCGAATAGCGTATAGAGATTTAAGCTCGTCACCGGCTTTAAATAACTCTTGGCCTTTTTGAATAGGCTTTTTTCTCTCAATGATCTGATCAAGTTGATCGAGTTCAGATTCATTCAAAGTAAACGGAATACAGAGCTGGCTAATACTACAATCCTGGCAATGGATCGCACAGCCACCAGACTGAACACGTTTCGTCACAGGCTTTTCAGAAATCATAACAATCTTTCACTATTTGATATACGTCAATATTTTAGCATTCCTTAATCCTAAAGGGTAGTAAAAAAACCGGATTAAAGACGCCACCATACGGTATAAATAATAAGCTGTAGCGCCATATAACCGGTATAGAAGCCGTAAATAAGGATTAAAATTGCACCAAACTGACGAAATAAGTCAGCTTGTTGCAGTTTTTTGAGGAAATTTGCACCCATTCCAACCGTGAGCATCGCAGGGAGGGTTCCTAAACCGAAAGCAAGCATGATACCCGCTCCGTTATACCAACTTCCTGATACGGCCGCCCATGTCAGCATAGAATAAACAAGGCCACATGGTAACCACCCCCAAATGAAACCAAATGGTAGAGCGTGACTAGGATGCTTCAATGGTAGAAATGATTTACCGACAGGAGAGATATAGCGCCATAGTTTTTGTCCGACTTTTTCAAAAAACAACAAACCGAACCACCATTTGCCAATATACAAACCTAAGACGATCATAAAACCAGCAGCAAATAATCGCAGCCAACCTAGCAAAGCGTTAAAATCGCTTAGCTGACCTATAGAAGAAATTGCACCGCCAATCACACCGCCAATCACGGCATAGCTTAGCAAGCGTCCTAGGTTATAAAGCAGGGGAATGACAGGGGAAGGTTTACTGTTTCCAATTGAAAGAAGCGACGCAATGCCACCACACATTCCCATGCAGTGACCTGCGCCGATCAACCCAACAACAAAGGCTCCGATCCAATCAGGCGTCATCGTTCTTTTTGTCTAAGTTAGTTTGGCTTTCTACGTTAGCTTTCTCGTTCTTAACAGGTTTACTATCAGAATGATGATGAGCATTAGTGTCTTCATCAAACAGAATGTTGTGGCCTTGACGCTCAAGGTCTTCAAACTGCTCACTCTTAACTGCCCATAGAAAGATACCGACAGCGATGCACACTAGTACGATCGCAATTGGAATAAGTATGTATAAACTTTCCATTATTTACCTTGCTCTTTTAAAAGCCTTAACGAGTTAGACACAACAATAATAGAGCTAGCAGACATGCCAACAACGGCAATGTATGGAGCAACCAAACCCGCTACGGCCAATGGAAGAATAAGTAAGTTATACCCCAACGACCACGCTAAGTTTTCACGGATTATCTTACGCGTTTTAAGCGCTAATGTTCGTGATTTAAGTAATCTATCGAGTTTGTCACCCAATAAAACCATATCCGCTGAGGCTTTCGCCACGTCGGTACCGCCGCCCATAGCAACCGAAAGGTGTGCTCCTGCAAGAATAGGCGCATCGTTAATACCGTCACCAACCATCATGGTGATGTCACTAGCGTCTCTAGAGTTTAAATAAGCCAGTTTATCTTCCGGCTTCGCGTTAGCAACAATGTCAGTAATGCCGATCTCTTCTGCAACAGGTTTCGCGTTAATCAAGGAATCGCCGGTGAGCAGGGTCGTTTTGATTCCCGCTTCTTTAAACTTTTGAATAAACTCGATACTTTCTTTACGAATTGGATCTTCATAAGTGAATGTTGCGATATGTCGACCAGACATCGACAAGTAAATACCATTGCTTTCCGATGTTTGTGCATCACCAAGAATGAATTCACTGCTGCCGATAGCGACTTCTTGTCCATTCCACTCACCAGTGATACCAGAGCCTATTACGTTATTGACAGACTCTACTTCGATATCATCAGAAAGATGAGTCTTGAACGCTTTCGCAATAGGGTGGTTAGCATGTTGCTCTAGGCTCGCCGCTACTTTCAAACAGGTGTCTTTGTCAAGTTCTGCGGGGGTTTCAACTTGGCTGATACGAATATCACCCTCGGTCAACGTGCCTGTTTTATCTATGATCAAGTGATTCACTTTGCACAAAGTTTCAAACACATGGCCTTTGCGCAGCAAGATACCGAAATTACCCATACGAGAAGTTGAGCAGGTGATGGCTGTCGGTGTTGCAAGCGATAGAGCACAAGGACATGTCGCAACAAGTACCGAGAGCATAATCCAGAAAGCATCTTCTGGACGTGTTTGGTGCCAGTAAAACCAAGTGCCGAACGAGATAACCAGAATCACAGCAACAAAGTATCGAGCAACCACATCGGCAATCTCTGCGATGCGAGGCTTAGACAGTTGCGCTTCATCCTGAAGGCGAACGATATTGGAAATCACGGAATCCGCTTTAGACGTCATCACTTCCAATTCAAACGATTCATCACCATTCAATGTACCAGCAAAGACGGTATCGCCTTCATTCTTAACCACATGAATCGATTCGCCAGTCAGCATCGATTCATCAATATGAACTCTACCAGACAGTACTTTACCATCCGCAGGGATATGCTCACCGGGTAGAACCCGAATCTGATCGCCAACCTTCAAGGTTTTTAC
The DNA here is from genome assembly GCF_041475145.1 of Vibrio sp. 10N.222.49.A3. Taxonomy (NCBI): domain Bacteria; kingdom Pseudomonadati; phylum Pseudomonadota; class Gammaproteobacteria; order Vibrionales; family Vibrionaceae; genus Vibrio; species Vibrio sp. 10N.222.49.A3. The sequence continues at coordinate 8,581 of NZ_JBFRVM010000048.1, read as the reverse complement.
CGGAACTTGCTCACCGTCTAAAGTTGTCGCCATCGCAGGAACCAACTTAAGCAGGTTACCACTCGCGGCTGCTGCTTTACGACGCGCGCGCATCTCAAGGAAACGACCAAGCAACAAGAAGAAGGTGAACATCGAGATAGATTCAAAGAACACTTCGCCTTGCTCTGTCACCGTTGCCACTAAACTCGCAACATAGGCAAACAATAGAGCGATCGACACAGGAACATCCATGCCCAAGGTTCGGCCTTTAATACTACGCCAAGCGTTAATATAGAACGGTAATGCAGAGTAGAGCAGTACAGGCGTTGCGAAGATCAAACTCACCCAACGAAAGTAGCTTTTGAATTCCGGCTCAAGGCTGCCAAAAACTTCGAGATAAAGCGCCACCGCTAGCATCATAACTTGCATAGTCGCTAAACCCGCGACACCAAGACGATAAAGGTAGTTTTTCATCGAACGATGATAAGCGGCTTCTTGTTGGTCAGCCTCGAATGGTGCGGCTTTGTAGCCCAACCTATGAATCGCGGATAGCAACTCGCTCAGTTTGGCCTGAGTGTTGTCCCAGCTAAGCAGGGCACGGTTAGTCGTGGTATTAACACGAATACTCACAACGCCAAGCTTTGAAGAAACTTGCTTCTCAATAAGCCAAGCACAAGCCGCACAAGAGACACCATCTAGTGACAATGTCACCTCGGAGATGTTTTCGGAGTTACGGACGAACTCCAATTGAACATCTTCATTGTCGTAATGACTCAGTGCCAGAAGCTGCGATGGCACCAAATCTGCTTTTTCAGCAGGAGCAGTACGGTATTGGTAATAAGAAACCAAACCACTATCTATGATTGTCTGGGCTACGGTTTCGCAACCCGGACAACACATCGGTCGAACCGACCCTAAGATTTCTACTTTAAAATCCGTTTCCGCTGGTACATCTTCACCGCAGTGATAACAGGATTCACACATAAGCTTTAATTCGTTAGTTGAGTAGGAGTGTCAATAGGGAAGTTCATGCGACCTTGCACTAACCATTCAGAATCATGCGGAGAAAGCTCAATAAACCATGGTCCTTGCATTTCGTGATCCAAAGTCATGGTGTAGTTGCCTTTCGCATCCGCTGTCAGTAGTTGAGTAAAATCGCGGTCAGGCAGTGTTCTGTGAACAAACATTGCGTTAATCGCAGGGAAGTGATCGAGTTTACCTTTCTCAAGAGTAATGATAACGGAGTTACCTTTCTCGTTAACTGAAGCTGAAAGGCCGAGTTCCTTTGCAATATTTACTTTTGAAATGTCGACATTAATGCCTTTTCCTTTTTTATAGTAATCCTCAGTCACTAGGTCTACAGAGTTCTGTGTGAACACAATAACCGTCATGATGGTCCAAATAACTACTGTCGCTGGCAACGCGATTAAGAACCACGGCCAAAACTGTTTATACCAAGGCTTTACCATAAAAAAGATCTCAAAAAAGAATAAAAAGAAGGGGTTATAAAATAAAGGAAAGACAGCCTCTTAGAAAGAGGCTGTTATTGAAATGTTACTTATTATCCGAGTTGCTTAAGCTCCACACGTATGATGAAATCAGTTGTACTTTATCCTCGCCTAGAATGTCTTTCCAAGCAGGCATCACGCCAGAGCGTCCGTACATTACTGTTTCCGTCACAGCAGCGCGAGAGTCGCCAAACAACCAGTCGCGGTCGGTCAGGTCAGGTGCACCTACAGCAGGGTTACCCTTACCATCTGTACCGTGACATGCAGCACATACAACAAAGCGTGCTTTACCAGCTTCAGCTTCACGAGCATTCACACTACGTCCAGAAAGGCTAAGCGTGTAGCTAACCACTTCTTTAACGCCTTGCTCACCAAGTGCATCTTTCCAGCCAGGCATTTGGCCAACACGACCATGCATGATTGTTGTCACGATAGCTTGTGGTTCACCACCATATAGCCATGCGTCATCAGTTAGGTTAGGAAAACCTTTTTGACCACGAGCATCAGAGCCGTGACACTGAGAACAGTTTTGCAAGAATAAACGTTGGCCCACTTTAATTGCGTCAGCATCTGATGCAATGTCAGGGACAGAACGTAAACCATTTTCGTCGTGAGCTAGCTTTTTGAATGCTTCACCAAAATAGGTGTTGGCGTCATCAAGCTCTTTCGCATACTCGTCTAACTGCTTGTTCGCTTGAGCCGCAGCAATTGAAGAGCGAGACTCTTCAATACTACGAACCTCTTGGTTTGAACTTGTCCAACCTAGTAGACCTTTAAAATTGCCAAGGCCAGGGTAAAGAGCAAGGTAAACCGCTGCAAACACAATCGTACTGATGAAAAGGTATGTCCACCATTTTGGTAGTGGGTTATTAAGCTCACGAATACCATCGTATTCATGGCCCATATCATGACCTTCTTCTACGCCAGTTCGATCTTTAAAACACCAACGAAGCAAGACAGCACAACCAATTAGGGTACCAATCGTAATCGCACTAACCCAGATACTCCAGAATGTACTCATTACTTTGTCACTCCTTGATTTTTAGAACTTGTTGCCGGCTCGTCGTCTGCAAACACTAGGTTCGCATCTTCGTCGAAACGTGATTTACGATTCTTGCCGTATGCCCACCAAACGATGCCGATGAAGCAAGCAAAAACAGTAACAGTCCAAACACTTTGAAATGTAATAATGTCCATAATTATTCCTTATTTCATTGCGTGGCCAAGCGATTGAAGGTAAGCGATGATTGCATCCATCTCTGTTTTTCCTTCAACATCTTGTTTAGCGTTAGCAATTTGTTCGTCTGTGTAAGGAACACCAAATTGATTACGGAAGAGTTCAAGCTTCTGTTGAGTCAATTTGCCATCAAGTACATTCTCAGCAAGCCATGGGAAACCTGGCATGTTTGATTCAGGAACAAGTTCACGAGGGTCGATAAGGTGAACACGGTGCCACTCATCAGAGTAACGTTCACCAACACGCGCTAGATCTGGACCAGTACGCTTAGAACCCCATAAGAATGGGTGTTCCCAAACGCTTTCGCCCGCTACAGAGTAGTGACCGTAACGTTCAGTTTCAGATCGGAAAGGACGAATCATTTGGCTGTGACATACGTTACAACCTTCGCGGATATAAATATCACGACCTTCCATTTCCAAAGCAGAGTAAACGCGTAGGTTTTCTACAGGTTCAGTCGTCTGCTTTTGGAAAATAAGAGGGGTAATTTCTACTAAAGCACCAAAACTGATAGCAATAACGATCAAGATCGCCAGTAGGCCAACGTTCTTCTCTACCAACTCATGGCGATTATTTGAATTTGAGCTCATTCTAAATCTCCTTAAGCCGGTTGAGGGATAGCTTTAAGGCTATCTTTAGGTGCAGAAACAGTTTTGTACGTGTTGTATGCCAGTAAGAACATACCAGATAGGAAGATGAAGCCCCCTAAGAAACGTACAAAGTAGAACGGGTAAGATGCTTCTACAGATTCAACGAAGCTGTAAGTTAATGTACCGTCAGAGTTAACTGCACGCCACATCAGACCTTGCATCACACCAGATATCCACATTGCAACAATGTAGAAAACGGTACCAATCGTTGCTAACCAGAAGTGAACATTGATTAGAGATACAGAGTACATACGCTCTTGACCAAATAGTTTAGGAACTAAGTGGTAAACCGAACCGATAGAAACCATCGCAACCCAACCTAGCGCACCAGAGTGAACGTGACCGATAGTCCAGTCCGTGTAGTGAGATAGTGCGTTAACCGTTTTGATTGCCATCATAGGGCCTTCGAAAGTCGACATGCCGTAGAATGATAGTGAAACGATTAGGAAACGTAGGATAGGGTCGTAGCGTAGCTTATGCCACGCACCAGATAGAGTCATAATACCGTTGATCATGCCACCCCAAGATGGAGCAAACAGAACCAAAGACATAACCATACCTAGAGACTGAGTCCAGTCTGGAAGTGCTGTGTAGTGTAGGTGGTGAGGACCAGCCCAAATATACAGAGACACAAGAGCCCAGAAGTGAACAATCGACAAACGGTAAGAGTAAACAGGGCGACCAGCTTGTTTAGGAACGAAGTAATACATCATACCTAGGAAACCAGCTGTCAATAGGAAGCCTACCGCATTGTGTCCGTACCACCATTGCACCATTGCATCGATCGCTCCGGAATAAATCGAGTACGATTTAAACGCAGATACAGGAACAGCCAGGCTGTTAACGATGTGCAACACGGCAACCGTGATGATGAAGGCTCCGAAGAACCAGTTAGCTACATAAATGTGCGATGTCTTACGTTTAATCATGGTTCCGAAGAACACGACCGCATAAGCTACCCACACAAGAGTAATAGCAATATCGATTGGCCATTCAAGTTCTGCGTATTCTTTACCAGAGGTTAAACCTAACGGTAAAGTAATTGCAGCGGACAGGATAATCGCTTGCCAACCCCAAAAGGTAAAGGCTACGAGAGGGCCACCAAAGAGACGCGTCTGACAGGTACGTTGCACAACATAATATGATGTTGCAAACAGCGCACTTGTACCGAACGCGAAAATAACCGCATTAGTATGCAGGGGACGTAAACGACTGTACGTCAGCCACGGCGTATCAAAGTTTAGCTGTGGCCAAACTAATTGAGCGGCAATCAAAACACCAACGCCCATACCGACAATACCCCACAAAATTGTAACAAGGGTAAATTGACGGACGACCGTATAGTTGTAGTTTTGTTCAAGCTGCTTTTCTTGGCTCATTTGCATGCTTCCAATTTCTTATTTACTACACTTTACTTCCAACACGACTCACGTCGTAATGCCACCCAAATTAGAAAAGGAAATTCAGCCTATTCAGAGCTTTATTTCCACTTGCTGATTTTAAAAAAAAGTGGCATTTTCAACGCGACACTATACTTGAATTAACAAATCAATGACAGAGTAGTAACCTTACGCTTGGTCTGGAATTGGATTTTTATTTAAAAACTTTGAACTTTGTAACAAGGAGTAAAGATTATAATGGCGGCACAAAAGCTAACGAAAGGCAGGCTTGTTCAAATTATCGTCATGTTGGTTATTTTAATAGCTGCATTTACTTGGAGAACAGTGACATACGACAATGACGAAACAGTAAACTGTATAATTTCTAAACCTTGCCAAATTACTATTGATAAACATAATGTTTTAATTTCGGGTGATAACCTAGGGTATTCGATCGAAACATCTAAAACTGGTAAATTTATCATTAACTATAATGAGAGCGGAACTCTAGAAGAAAAAGGGGCATCAATTTGGCTGTTACGAACGAACGCTCAGAACTCCTCAATAACGGTTACATTTCCACAACAGATAGCCACACTTTCTGTAAACCTTTCTAAGGAATAACACAGTAACAAGTTAGTCTCACCTCAATTCTTTTGATAGAAATATGTACTAAGTCAGTGAAATAGATTGTATAAAAGTGTTATAAAGAGAGCATTAATAAAATCTTCCGAGATCTATGAAATTTCTATCAAAAGTCTCTTATTCCCTAGACGATAAAATCGCAGTAGATGAGCTGCTCAGTGGGGTGGCAAACCCTGACGATATTGCCTGTCTTATCTGCTACTGCACCGAAGAGTACTCCACACTTGCTGTGCAGAGATATTTGGTAGATGCGCTCCCGAATACACCAATACATGGCTGCACCACTTGTCACGGTATTATGACCGAAACAGGGTTCCATTCAGGCCCTGTGATTGGGATACTCATCATCTATGATTCCGGGATCAATGCCTACGGTACCGGCATCAGTCACTTTGGCGATTCCATAGACCGTAGTACATTCAGCGCCATCGATAAAGCATTAAAGAACGCCAACCGAGAAGGTGAAATACCCGATCTTATCTTGCTCCATTCCACCCCAGGAAATGAAGAGAAGGTGATGGCGGCCATCGATAACAAATTTGGCACAGAGGTGCCGATTATTGGTGGAAGCGCAGCAGACAATCAAGTGTCTGGAAATTGGAGTATCTTTACCGAAGAAGCTCTTGCTATTAATGGCATCTCTTTAACGGTGTTTTTTGCGTCACAATCCATCTATTCATCTTTTAGCGCCGGTCATACACCCACCCAGTATTCAGGCACCGTCACAAAAGTAAGAAATCGAATATTGTTAGAGATCGACCATAGGCCTGCGACCACCGTTTATAATGAATGGACTAATTTTCATTTAGGTGGCAGTGATGATGGGTATATTTTTGAAAAGTCGACAGTTTATCCATTAGGTCGAAAGGTCGGTTCTTCTTACGACTACCCATATTTCAAGTTGTCGCATTCGATCAGAGAAACTGAGTGTAACGGTATCGAGTTGTTCACTGATATCAATGAAGGTGACACCATCTATTTGATGCAAGGCTCTAAGCAACAACTTATCAGCCGTGCCGCTAACATCATTCATTCGTCTTACTATAATGATATGGATCTTGAAGAAAAATTAGGGGCGATCAACATATTCTGTGCAGGACCAATGCTGCACCTAAAACAAGATATGGATGAGGTTTGTGACCAAATCAATCACGCACTTGGTGGGCTTCCATACATATGTCCATTTACGTTTGGTGAGCAAGGCAGACTCTCTGGTGGTGAGAATGCGCACGGAAATTTGATGGTATCGTCTGCAACGTTTTATAGGCTGAAAAAGTAATGGATACTGAAGACCAGGAAGCGCTGCAAGAAGCTCGTATTGAACTCCAAAAACTAAAGGTCCGTGAACGTAAATTAGCTGAAGAGAATAGGGTGATCCTATCGACTATCTCTGCGATCAGTAAGGCGAGTAACATATCTGAAATATTTTCTAGTCTCGAATTTGCACTCAAAAAATACATAAAGTTTGATGATTTTATTGTGGTCTCAAGAGTAGGGAATGAAGGTAGTTTCAAAACCCTGTTAACCAATAACAAAGTGTTCGAACAAATGAATTGGACAGATTGTGGCAAGCTATCGCGAGTCATTAATGGAGAATGTGCCATTCTTTTTGAACCCAAATCTCTGGGTGAATTCAGCACTTTGCATCCCATTATCCTAGACCAAATTAACTCCGTACTGATTACTGGTATTGATAGCGGGCTAACACAATCCGTTATCATCTTTATCCATTCCAATACCAAACACTTTAGTATTGAAACCAAAGCCACTCTAAACCGATTTCGACCACTGATTGAGCGTGCTGTTTTCGATATTGAAAACAAAGAAAAACTTGAAGCGACAGTCCGAGAACGTACAGCAGAACTCGTAGCAGCAAGAAAAGACGCAGAAAGAGCCAACAAAGCCAAATCTGAATTCTTAGCAATGATGAGTCATGAGTTAAGAACGCCGCTAAACGCTACCATAGGCTTAATCGACACGCTAAAGTCCACACCGCTGAATGATGAACAACAGTCTATATTGTTAAATATGAGTACATCATCTGAACTCCTATTGGCGATCATCAGTGATGTATTGGACTTTTCGAAGATTGAATCTGGATGTTTCTCGTTGGCACCTCAATGGAGTAACGCAAGAGACACTGTAACTTTTGTTTTGTCTGAACAAAAGAAGATAGCAGACGATAAAGGGTTGTCGTTAACCCTAACTAGCGACATTCCAGAAGGTGAACTACATTACATCGACCCAAGTCGCTTAGCACAGATCCTTTTTAATCTCATTGGTAACGCAATAAAGTTCACTGAACACGGGCATGTACATGTTTCTATTACATACCAGCACAGTTCATTCCGTATTAGCGTAGAAGACACCGGAATTGGCATCAGCTCACAGCAACTTTCGTCGTTATTCAGTCCATTCGTGCAAGCCGATAGCACAATCACACGTAGATTTGGTGGCACCGGCTTAGGTTTAGCAATAACAAAACGACTAGTAGAACTGATGCGCGGGCGTATATCGGTCGAGAGTGAGCCAGGAAAAGGCTCGAAATTTGAAGTGCGGTTGCCAGTTCTAACGAGAGTGACGAACAATCAAGATCATGCTGCAGAAGATAAATACTCGCAAGTTCCAAGAACCCGTTATTCAGTGTTAGTTGTTGAAGACAACCCAACCAATCAGATGGTGATTCAATTGATCCTTTCGCGTCAAGGCCACGAAGTTTTCATCGCAAGCAACGGTGAAGAAGCCATTGGCTTTATAGAAAGAGGTAATGATCCGATAGACATTATCTTGATGGATGTGTCGATGCCAGTCATGGACGGAATAACCACAACCAAATACATGAGAGACGCAAACATCAAAACACCAATCGTCGCGCTAACGGCACACACATCAGTAGAAGATAAATTTTCTTGTTTAGATGTCGGTATGAATGATTTCATTACCAAACCTGTAAGAACCAAAGAGATCATTGAAGCAATTGATAGGTTAATGCTTGAAGTCTAATAAACGTATTCTTAATCGAAGATTAGGAAATATGTTTATTAGGTATTTTATGGTAAATAGACTTACTGTTAAATAGAACGTCAGTTTGGTAGTCAAACAAGAGGCAGGGCATCACACAAAGATACCTGCCTTATAAACACCAAACACGATTTAACATAATATACATAATACGCACTTAGC
>NZ_JBFRVM010000047.1:0-17915 GCF_041475145.1 Vibrio sp. 10N.222.49.A3 | reverse complement strand
TCGGCACACTAAATTCTTTATGCTTTTGTCCGTGTTGCTACTCCCTGTTAAAGAGTGTTGACACCAACAAATCAAATTGTGGTGCCCGGAGGCGGAATCGAACCACCGACACGAGGATTTTCAATCCTCTGCTCTACCGACTGAGCTATCCGGGCAACGGAGCGCTATTAAACGGATTTTCCGCATAACCGTCAACACCTTTTTTGAAAATAACTAAAAAAAACGTTCGTTAGTTGTTTTTTTATTCAAAAGTGAGGCTTACGTTTTACCTTGGTTAAAATCTTTCTTGAATTTTGTTACTTTCTCTAAGTATCGGCGCGACTCTTTATTGGGATGTTTCTTTGTTAGTGCCCAGTAAGCTTGACTCGGTTGCAATGAATTTAAGTCACGCATTGCTCGCTTTCTATCCTTACTGAAAGTATTGAGCACGCCACCAGTGCCGCCGTTGTATGCTGAGATCATACTGTACTCAAGCGTGGTTGGGTGTTTTACGTCTTTTAAATAACGATTTTTAAGGATGTAAAAGTATGCGGTGCCTGCATCAATGTTGTTTTCTGGATTGAATAAGTACTCAGGACTTGGTTCTCCAGGTTTCTTTTTAACGAGCTTAAAGACATCTCGGCCAGCGGTTTTAGGTACCACCTGCATAAGACCATAAGCATTTGCCCAGCTCACCGCGTAAGGATTGAAGCTGCTTTCTGTCTTGATGATTGCATAGATCAAGTCTTCAGGGATGTCATAGCGTTGAGATGCTCGTTGTACTATGTCGGCATACTTATAACTACGTTTGCTCGCATGATCTGCCACCATTGGGATTTCGACGTAGTATGCTTTTTTAAAGTCTACCTCTTTGGTTTTTAGGTTATTGGCGATCAGGTAATCTGCGAATTTGTTAGCACGCCATGTCCATTGGATGGGCTTTTTCTCTTGGTCTACGACTTGGTTGTAGAGGAAAGGTTGACCTTCTAGCTTTATGCTTTTGGACGAAAATAGATCGACATGAGCTGGATCATCGGGTGTCAGGAGCGTCGTCATGATCGCATTTTTGAGGTGCTTTTTAGGATCTGTTAAGGAGACGGTTTCTACCGTTATGATACCTTGACTGAAGTTAACTTCTGAACGGCTTAGATAATTGTCTATGTATTTCACATAGTTACTCTTACCTGCCATCTTTACTTCACTGCTGCCCCAGCGCTTTTGGATATTGCCTGAAAAGCTACTAATCAAAGCATCCAACGCCCCAGTATCTTTTTCAAATTGCCCTGGTAGTTCTGCCAAATTACTTACAAACCGGTTGGTTGGTTCGTAGTTAACATCATAAATGCTTTCGACAAATTCACGACTGCACCCTGTTAACAACATGGCTGTTAGGAAGTAACTTAGCTTTTTCATAGTTCCTCATACAAAAATGACATCGTGGCGTAAACCATGATGTCATTAAAATTTATTTAAATAAATGTCTTATTCGCTAGGCGGGGTATAGCCATCAATAACGACATCTTTACCTTCGAAAAGGAAGTTAACCATCTCAGTTTCAAGAAGTTTACGATGCTCAGGATCCATCATGTTCAGCTTCTTTTCATTGATAAGCATGGTTTGCTTACTTTGCCATTGTCCCCAAGCTTCTTTAGATACGTTGTCAAAGATACGCTTACCTAGGTCACCCGGGTAAAGTTGAAAATCTAGGCCTTCAGCATCTTTTTGAAGGCGAGCACAAAATACAGTGCGGCTCATAGTGGTTCCTCTTATCGCGTTCGTTGATTCAAACGTCGTTCAGTTCAAAGGGTAGGCTCTCAATAAGCTGCTTTACAGGAGCGGCTAGGCCAATTTCTTCCGGTTTTGATAAGTTATACCAGAGACCTTTAGTCCCTTCCATTATCAAATCTGGTTGTTTATCTAATTTTACTAATACAGGCGTGATATCTAAGTGGTAGTGGCTGAAAGTATGTCGAAACGCAATCATGGTCTTGATCGAATCGGTTTCATTGTCTTTGATCGAACGAAGGTCTAACTGATGTTCGATCTCTGCGTTTTCATTCTGAGGGAAACAGAATAGTCCTCCCCAGATACCAGATTGAGGGCGTTGTTCGAGCCATACTTGATTGTTGTGGTACAGAATCACAAACCATGTTTCTTTTATTGGCTTTTCTTTCTTAGGCTTCTTACCAGGGAAATCGAGCTGCTTATCGAGCTTCTTAGCTTCACACATGCTTTCAATCGGGCACAACGTACATTTGGGCTTGCTACGAGTACAAACCATCGCACCCATGTCCATCATGGCTTGATTGTACTTATCAACATCTTGATTGGGAGTGTGTGCTTCTGCGTGTTCCCAAAGCTGGTTCTCGACTTTCTTTTGCCCCGGCCAACCTTCTACTGCAAAGCTTCTCGCTAAGGTGCGTTTGACGTTGCCATCAAGAATCGCATGAGGGAGTTTATGCACAGAGGACAACACTGCAGCGGCAGTAGAGCGTCCAATACCCGGTAGCGCGTTCATTTCTTCGATAGAAAGCGGAAATTCACCACCATATTGCTCAGCAACGATCTTGGCTGCTTTATGCAAGTTACGAGCTCGCGCGTAATAGCCAAGCCCTGTCCATAAGTGCAGCACCTCATCTTGTTCGGCGTTCGCTAGGTCGATAACCGTAGGAAAGCGCTCCAAGAAGCGTTGGTAGTATGGAATCACCGTAGCAACCTGAGTCTGCTGAAGCATGATTTCAGATAGCCAAACGGTGTAGGCGGTTTTGTTTTGTTGCCAAGGTAATTCTTTACGCCCGTAGGCGTCATACCACTTTAATATGGCGGTTGCGAAAGGAGTCACGACATGCTCTATGCTTTGCTATTATTAGAAGCGAAATTGCACCACACTTAACGTTGGATGTAAAACAGACAAATTGTGTGGGAATTTATCCACGGAAAGACTTGCACCAGAGGCAATTCTTTGGATAATCCCCGCTTTGATTAATCAATGTGCAGGCAAAAATCAATGAGTGAAGTGACCACTAACGAATATACTGAAGACGGCAAACTGGTTCGTAAGATCCGTAGTTTTGTTCGCCGCGAAGGCCGCTTAACAAAAGGCCAAGAAAACGCGATGAACGAATGTTGGCCAACAATGGGTATCGACTACAACCCAGAACTTCTTAATTGGAAAGAAGTGTTTGGCAACGACAACCCTGTTGTACTAGAAATTGGCTTCGGTATGGGTGCATCACTGGTTGAAATGGCAAAGAATGCGCCTGAGAAAAACTTCTTAGGTATTGAAGTCCATAGCCCTGGTGTTGGTGCGTGTTTAGGTACAGCTCGCGATGCTGGCGTAACTAACCTGCGTGTAATGTGTCACGATGCAGTAGAAGTATTTGAACACATGATCCCAGACAGCAGCCTGAATACACTGCAACTGTTCTTCCCTGACCCATGGCATAAAGCTCGTCACCACAAACGTCGTATCGTTAAGGCTGAGTTTGCAGAGATGGTTCGCGGTAAGCTGCAACTTGATACTGGTATTTTCCACATGGCAACAGACTGGGAAAACTACGCAGAACATATGATTGAAGTGATGAACGTAGCTCCAGGTTTCGAGAATATCGCTGAAGATGGTGATTACATTCCTCGTCCAGACGAGCGTCCACTGACTAAGTTTGAAGCTCGTGGCCACCGTTTAGGTCATGGTGTTTGGGACATTAAGTTCAAGCGTACTAAGTAATTCTGAATCAAATTAAGTGAAGGTGAATCCGACTTAGGATTAACCCCTACACTTTATGGGATTGATAAAAGCCAACATTATTGTAGTGTTGGCTTTTTTGTCCTTAGGCTTTTATTGCGATAAAGGTTTAAGGACAGAAAGTAATGTCGTACCCCCTACAAAAATAACAATAAAGAAGTAAGCACATATGAAACCAACTCAAGCTATTTTGGCCGAGATTTTAGATGAAGTTCGCCCTTTAATTGGTCAGGGAAAGGTCGCTGATTATATTCCTGCATTGGCTCGTGTATCGAACCAGAAATTGGCGATTGCGGTATACACCAATGAAGGTGAAGTCATTCAAGCTGGCGATGCTGATGAAGCCTTTTCCGTGCAATCAATCTCTAAAGCTTTAAGCCTGACGTTGGCGATGGTGTTGTATAAGCCGGAAGAAATTTGGCAACGCGTTGGAAAGGAGCCTTCAGGACAAGCCTTTAACTCGATGATTCAGCTTGAGATGGAACACGGCATCCCTCGTAACCCGTTTATTAATGCTGGCGCGATTGTCGTTGCTGACTTATTACAAAGCCGTCTATCAGCACCAAGACACCGTTTATTAGAATTTGTCCGTCAGCTATCAGGTGATACACATATCGTGTATGACAAGGTTGTGGCGGCTTCTGAGATGATGCACAGCGATCGTAATGCTGCTATCGCTTACTTGATGCGTTCATTTGGTAATTTTGAGAACGATGTTATTCCCGTACTCAACAATTACTTTCATGCTTGTGCGCTTAAAATGACCTGTGTGGATTTGGCGAAGACCTTTAGCTATTTGGCAAACAAAGGTGTGTCTGTTCAGACCAAGAAAGAGATCATTACGCCTGTTCAAACTAAGCAGTTGAATGCTCTGCTTGCGACATGTGGTTTGTACGATGGGGCGGGAGAGTTTGCTTATCGTGTTGGTATGCCAGGAAAGTCTGGTGTCGGTGGCGGGATTATTGCGATTGTTCCTGGCGAAATGACGATCGCGGTGTGGTCTCCGGAACTAGACGCGTCGGGTAATTCACTGGCGGGAACTCAGGCTTTAGAATTGCTCTCTGAGCGTATTGGTCGCTCTATTTTCTAAGTTCTAAGTTCTAAGTTCTAAGTTCTAAGCTCGACAAAAAAAGCCTCTCGTGATGAGAGGCTTTTTGTACTCTAGCGTTCGAACTATTCGTCTTCTTCTGCCATAAAGGCTTCAAGCAAATCGTTTAAGAAGAGTTTTCCTTTTTCAGTGATCTGCCAATGGCTGTTGGTTTCATTCAAGTAGCCTAGCTCTTTTGCCCATTCAATAGTTTCTTGAATAGAGTCAAAACCAAGCCCCGTAGTATCAATGAAATCCTGCTTTGGACACGCTTCCATTAGCCTGAAGCGGTTCATGAAGAACTCAAAAGGGCGGTCCTCATTAGGGACTTCAAGTTCATCCGACAGATAGGGCTTCACCAGATTCTGATACGCGGCTAGGTAACCTCTAGGGTGTTTAACCTTAGTGGTGCGAACAATACGTCCATCTGCAAAACTCAGCTTGCCATGAGAGCCACAGCCAATACCTAGGTAGTCACCAAAGCGCCAGTAGTTGAGATTATGCTGACACTGATATCCCGGCTTGCTGTAGCCTGAAATTTCGTACTGTACATAACCTGCGTCTGCGAGCTTCTTATGGCCTAAGTCGAAAATATCCCAAAGGTCATCATCGTCAGGCAGCTTTGGCGTTTTGTAATAGAACATGGTGTTAGGTTCTATTGTTAGCTGATACCAAGATAAATGCGGAGGGTTAAGCTCGATCGCTCTGTCCAAATCAGCTAAGGCCTGATCAATGCTTTGATCGGGTAAGCCGTGCATTAGATCTAGGTTGAAGCTATTTAGTCCGATTTTATGTGCTAAATGAGCTGCGTTAACCGCTTCGTCTTGACCGTGAATACGCCCAAGCCTTTCCAGTTTCTCTTGTTCAAAACTTTGCACACCCACCGAGATTCGAGTTATGCCTGCTTTTTGGTAACCAGCAAAACGCTCAGCTTCGATAGTTCCCGGATTAGCTTCCATGGTGATTTCTATTTCAGGTTTGAACGGAATGCGTTGTTCAATGCCTTGCAGCAATCGACCTATTCCTTCTGGAGAAAATAGACTCGGCGTGCCGCCACCAATAAAGATCGAATGCAATGGGCGAGGTGCGCCATTGAGTTGGTATTTTTCGATATCGGTATCGAGATCCTCAAGCAGAGCATCGATGTACTCTTTTTCAGGAATCTCGGCTTTGAGAGCGTGAGAGTTAAAATCACAATACGGACACTTTTGTACACACCATGGAATGTGGACATAGAGGCTGAGTGCGGGTGGTATTAGCGCTGCATTGTGCATTACAGAGCTTGCTCCTTGAGAGTCTTGAATAATGACGCGAGGGCTTTACCACGGTGTGACAGTTGCTTCTTACGTGACGATTCAAGTTCTGCTGAGGCGCAGTTATCTTCTGGTACAAAGAATACAGGATCGTAGCCAAAGCCATTCTCACCGTGTTCTTCAGTCAGAATGCGACCTTCCCATTTACCGTGACATACTAATGGAGTCGGATCATTCTCGTGACGCATTAGCACCAATACACAGTGAAAACGAGCGGTACGCTTTTCAGTAGCCACACCGTGCATGGCATCTAACAGCTTTTCGATGTTCTGCTGATCAGTCGCCCTTTCACCTGAGTAACGCGCTGAGTAGATACCGGGTGCACCATTAAGGTAATCAACTTCTAAGCCAGAATCGTCAGCAATGGCTGGTAGCCCTGTCTCTTTCGCAGCGTGGCGAGCTTTGATGATGGCATTTTCAATGAAAGTTGTTCCCGTTTCAGCGACTTCTGAAACGTTAAACTCACTTTGCGCGACAACGTCGAAACCAAACTCAGACAGAATATCTGCCATCTCGCGAACTTTGCCTTGGTTGCCTGTTGCTAAAACAATCTTACTCATGGGGATGTGGCTCTAATAAGTTAATGACTAGAAAAGTGAGCTTTTAAGCTACTCTTCTATATAGAATTTTTGTGTGAAACGCAGTGGACCTGTGCCTTTCAAACCAGCGTTAACATCAATATTAAAAGTGATGTTCTCTTCGTGAGTGATAGGGAACTCTGCAAGGTAATAAATCGCATCGCCTTCCTTTATTTCACGGAAGTTAAGCGTGCGAGTGTTACCTACTAGGTTTCGTGCTGTTCCCGTAATTTTAGCCGTTGTTGCAGGCTTGCCTAGGGAAGCGTTGTCTAGCACGCTGATGTTTAGAATCGCTGAGTATCCGTTTCGTTTCAGCTTATATTGCTTAGCGACCTGAGCAGTTAAAAACGTGGAATTGAAAGCCGAGTAATGAACCTCGACATCCTTGATACTTTTAAACTGTCCTGCCGAGCTTGGTAGGGCAATTAGAGCGGTGAGTAGTGCTGTTATCCATAGACGCATAATGACTCCAATAAATAGCAAAAAGCCATCATAGGATGGCTTTGACTTCAGTTGGGATCTGACTTGGTGAGCATATTCGAACTTGCTTATGCCGACCGAGCTCTCCCTTTTCTATCTTAATTTGCCCTTTCGCGACCTTAAATTGTTTCGCAAGGTATTTCGCTAAGTGAGCATTTGCTTTGCCATCAACCGGTGGTGCAGTAATGGCAATTTTCAGTTCCTCTCCGTGCAAGCCGACAATCTTGTCTCGGCTTGCTTTGGGTTGGATATAGAGCCGAAGAAGAATATCGTCTTCTTCGGCCCAAACTGCTTTTGGCATCGTCAAAGTACCTGAGGTTCGTACTTGAATTATAGCTGATACCAAATAGGACCGATCATGTCGCCCATTAGGAAGTTCGCAAATTGCAGAACAATGAACAGAACCAGCACACTTAGGTCGAAGCCACCCATATCAGGAAGGATACGGCGAATTGGCGTTAGCATTGGTTCTGTTAACTGATGGAATACGTATTCGATTGGGCTACGGCCTTGGCTAACCCAACTCAGGATTGCACGGATCAGTAGAACCCAGAAAATTAACCCACCAGCCGCTTTGAGCAGAGATAGTGCGCCAAAGATCAGGAAGCTGATATCAAATACAGCCGCACCGCCAGAGATAATCAAGTTTAGAGCGACGAACTTAAGTACACACAGCACATAAGCGAAGACAACAGTCGCAAGATCAAGGCTGCCGATTGATGGAATTACTCGGCGTAGTGGTGCAACAACCGGTTGTGTCGCTTTTACGATAAATTGTGAGAATGGGTTGTAGAAATCTGCACGTGATGCTTGTAGCCAGATACGCAAGATCACAACCATGATGTAAAGATCAAAAACGGTCGAGATCAGAAAGCTCATCGAGTTCATATTGTTTCCTTTTTCGGATTTACTTGCCGTTTAGGCATAGCCTGAACGACACAATGCTTTTTTACTGTAATTAGTATTAAAACAGTTTTTCCATCTCTTCAGCTCGAGCAACCGCCGCTTGCATGGCTTTTGCTACGATACCTGAAAGTTGATGGTCGTTAAACGTGCGCAGTGCTTCTGCGGTCGTCCCGCCTTTTGAAGTCACTTGTTCACGCAGTGTAGATAATTCTGTGTCTGGATTTGCAACCACCATCTCTGCCGCGCCTAATGCCGACTGCTGCACTAATTTACGAGCGGTTTCTTGGTCGAAGCCTTGGTTGATTGCTTCGGCTTGCATCGCTTCCATAAATAGGAAGAAGTAAGCCGGAGCACTGCCCGCCGCCGCAATGATGTTATTAATCCCAGATTCTTGCTCAACCCAGCTAACTTCACCTACAGCTTGCATCAGCTGAGAAGCAAAGTCTTTATCATTTTGGCTGACCGTTGAATCGGCATAAAGACCGCTCATCCCTTTACCAAGCAGCGATGGCGTGTTTGGCATCACACGAACAAGGTTCAGCTGGCAGTTTAACATCTCATTGAGTCGATTCGCATTAATACCCGCTGCAATTGAGATAACCAGTTTGTTGCTGAAATCGATACCTTGTAAGGGTTTACATACATCAGCCATCATTTGTGGCTTCACCGATAGCACAATAACGTCTGCTTGCTCTGCTGCGGCAATATTATCGCTGGTGGTATTGATGCTGTACTCTTGCTCTAGCGGCAGCCTTCTGGTGTCTGAAGGTGCTGTAGCAGTAATCTTTTGCGCTGGGTAACCACTCGCGACTAAGCCCGCTACAATTGAGCGAACCATGTTTCCCGCCCCAATAAAGGCGATGTTCTTATGTTCCATATATAAAATCCTGAGCGTGTCGCTGCGCGGTTCAAGCGAAGCTGTATCAATACTTGTACTTGGTTACTTACTACGGTTATTCGCGTAATCACGAGCACCAAAGATGGCCGTTCCAATACGAACCATTGTGCTACCAGCCTCAACTGCTGCATCCATATCACCACTCATACCCATTGAAAGGGTATCGATGTCTGGATACTTCGCTGCGAGCTTTTGTTGAAGCTCTGCCAGTTGAGAAAATGCCTTAAGCTGAGATTGATAGTCAGATACGTTTGCAGGAATCGACATCAACCCTCTTAAAGTGAGGTTAGGGAGCGACGAAATCAACTCTGCGAGCGCAAAAACTGTTTCTTCTGACGTTCCTGCTTTTGAATCTTCACCACTGGTGTTCACTTGAATGAGCACTTGTAGAGGTGGAAGCTCGTTTGGTCGCTGATCATGAAGCCTTTGTGCGATCTTATCGCGATCAACGGAATGCACCCATTGGAAGCTTTCCGCAATAGGGCGAGTTTTATTAGATTGGATTGGGCCAATAAAATGCCATTCTAAATTTAGGTTAGAATGTTGTTCTGAAAAGTGTTTTACTTTATCGACACCTTCTTGAACATAGTTTTCACCAAAGGCAACTTGACCTCCGAGTGCGGCTTCTAGAATCGCATCAATAGGTTTAGTTTTACTGACGGCTAAAAGTTGCACGGAGTCTGGAGCTCGTCCGCACTTTTGTTCAGCACTACGAATCTGTGAGGTGATTTGTTCGATATTTTGTTGAATACTACTCATAGCTGACTTTACTTAAGGGAAAATAAATGGATATCACTGAGTTACTAGATTTTAGTGTAAAGCATAACGCGTCAGATCTACATCTTTCTGCGGGTGTATCTCCAATGGTACGTATAGATGGTGAAGTAAGGAAGCTTGGAATCCCAGCTTTGAGTCATGCTGATGTGCATCGTTTAGTTTTTGAGATCATGGACGACTCACAGCGCGGTGAGTTTGAGGAAAAATTGGAAGTCGACTTCTCTTTTGAATTACCCAATGTTGGCCGATTCCGTGTTAATGCTTTTAACCAAGCCCGTGGGTGCGCAGCGGTCTTTCGAACCATCCCTGTAGAAATCCCAACGTTAGAGCAGTTGGGCGCACCTGATATTTTTGAAAAAATTGCCAATTATGAAAAAGGCTTAGTGCTGGTGACTGGCCCTACGGGGTCTGGTAAATCGACAACTTTGGCGGCGATGGTTGATTATGTAAACCGTAATCACAACAAACACATTTTGACCATTGAAGACCCAATTGAATTCGTTCACACCAATAATAAATGTCTGGTTAACCAGCGTGAAGTTCATCGTGATACGCACAGCTTTAAAGCGGCGCTACGCAGTGCG
Source organism: Vibrio sp. 10N.222.49.A3 (assembly GCF_041475145.1). Lineage (NCBI taxonomy): Bacteria > Pseudomonadati > Pseudomonadota > Gammaproteobacteria > Vibrionales > Vibrionaceae > Vibrio > Vibrio sp. 10N.222.49.A3. Next base: position 7,568 of record NZ_JBFRVM010000047.1, on the reverse strand, counting down.
TTACGTGAAGACCCGGACGTAATTCTTGTAGGTGAGCTTCGTGACCAAGAGACGATCAGCTTAGCGTTAACGGCCGCAGAAACTGGTCACCTAGTTTTTGGTACTTTACATACTAGCTCTGCAGCAAAAACCGTAGACCGTATTATCGATGTATTCCCGGGTAGCGACAAAGATATGGTTCGTTCGATGCTGTCTGAATCGTTACGTTCGGTGATTGCCCAGAAACTATTAAAGCGTGTCGGTGGTGGTCGTGTCGCTTGTCATGAAATCATGATGGCGACACCTGCAATCAGAAACTTGATTCGTGAAGATAAAGTCGCGCAGATGTACTCGATTATTCAAACGGGCGCAGCGCACGGCATGCAGACCATGGAGCAAAACGCGAAACAACTGATGGCACAAGGCTTGGTTGACTCGGAAGAGGTCGAGAAAAAGATCGAAATTGAAACCTCAATGTTTTAATCAAGGTGGACATTATGGAATTGAATCAAATCCTTGAAGGGATGCTCTCTCAAAAGGCGTCGGATCTTTACATCACAGTCGATGCGCCAATCCTTTTTCGTGTGGATGGTGAATTACGCCCCCAAGGAGAGAAGCTGAATGCGGCTCAGGTTGCTCAATTACTTGATGTGATGATGGATCAAGATCGACGAGATGAATACAAGCAAACGCGTGAGGCTAATTTTGCTATCGTGCGTAATTTTGGTCGTTTTCGTGTCAGTGCGTTCTTTCAGCGAGAGCTGCCAGGAGCGGTAATTCGTCGCATCGAGACTAACATCCCAACCTTTGAGCAATTAAAGCTTCCTGACGTACTACAAGACCTTTCAATCGCTAAGCGCGGGCTTGTGCTGGTGGTTGGTGCGACTGGCTCTGGTAAATCGACCTCGATGGCTGCGATGACAGGCTATCGCAATACCAATCGTTCAGGTCATATCTTGACGGTTGAAGACCCGATTGAATTCGTACACGAACATAAAAAGTGCATCGTGACTCAACGAGAGGTTGGACTCGACACCGAAAGCTATGAAGTCGCGCTTAAAAACTCGTTACGCCAAGCCCCTGATATGATTTTGATTGGCGAAATCCGTAGTCGTGAAACCATGGAATATGCGATGACCTTTGCTGAAACGGGTCACTTGTGTATGGCAACCCTGCATGCCAATAACGCTAACCAAGCGCTAGAGCGTATTCTTCACTTGGTGCCGAAAGAGCAGAAAGAGCAGTTCTTGTTTGATCTGTCGATGAATCTGCGTGGTGTGGTCGCTCAGCAGTTAATACGCGATAAAAATGGCAATGGTCGTCATGGTGTCTTCGAAATTCTGCTAAATAGCCCTCGTATATCTGACTTGATTCGTCGTGGTGAGTTGCATGAGTTAAAAGCGACCATGGCCAAATCGAAAGAGATTGGTATGCAGACTTTTGACCAAGCTTTGTATGATTTAGTAGTTGCGGACAAGATTAGCGAGGATGATGCATTCCATAGTGCAGATTCTGCCAATGACTTGCGTTTAATGCTTAAGACCAAACGTGGCGATGATGACTACGGAACTGGTGCGTTGGCTGGCGTTAAGATTGATATGGGCTAAGTCACGGCTTTGTTGATAAACACAAAACCCGCTTCTGTGGCGGGTTTTATTCGTTTATAGCTTAATGCATGTTAGATGAGTGCATGTTGGAGCGATGGTTATCATATGAGTAACCGCGCTCCTTTTCTAATTTGATTTTTGACGGGTACTGTTGACCGTCGTAACCCGCGGAACCGCTTCCCATTGAGCTGCATGCCGTTATAGATAACGCTATGAATATTGCTAGAAAAATTTTCATATGAACTCCCAAGTTCTTTTCCTTTATCGCTCCTTCATTACGCAGTTAAAATGGCAAGGGATCATAAGCTTGCTCGAGTTTGTTAAATAAATAACTTAGCTATATTGTGCTTCAAACCAGCTCTCTAGAATTACAACGGCTGATTGATTATCGACGTTACCTTTACTTAGCGCTTTATAGCCGCCCATTTCAAAAAGGTCGGCCCTTGCTTCTGTCGTAGAAAGTCTTTCATCATGCAGTTCAACATCCACACCAAAGCGTCCTTTAAGACGGTTAGCGAATTTCTTCGCTCTGGGTGTAATAGCTGCTAGATCTTTACCATGAAGGTCGGTCGGAAGGCCAACCACGATAAGATTTGGCTGCCATTCCTTAATTTGCTTCTCGATATCGTCCCAGTTAGGGATGCCATCTTTGGCTTTAAAAGCTTTTAGAGGGCTTGCGGTGCCCGTGATTTCTTGTCCTATCGCACTGCCGATACTTTTTGTACCGTAGTCAAATGCCATAATTGTTCGTGACATGGGGTTTCCAAATTTATCTGTGTTGAGAGTGTTTATTTATTTTATGGAGCTAATTTGAGCTAGGCGTGTCCTGCGTCTGCTGAAAGCTGAGCCGCGTTAATACCTAACATTTGCACGGCAACTTTCCAGCGATCCGAAATTGGCGTGTCGAAGATAACCTTTGGATCGGCCTCAACGGTTAGCCATGAGTTTTCAGTCAGCTCGATTTCCAGTTGTCCTGGTTCCCATCCTGCATAACCAAGCGCGACCAGATAATGCATAGGTTCATCTTCTGTACCTAAGACCATCAGAATATCTTTCGAGGTTGTTACTGAGATTTGATCCGTCATGTTGATGCTGGATTGATAACTGCCTTTGGGTTTATGCAAAATAAACCCACGATCTTCTGCAACTGGCCCACCATTAAGTACTGGCTTATCAAGGCTTGCTTGGTTGGATTTCGGCTGTTCAGAGTCAACCTCAACTTGCTTGAGCATGCTGCCGACAGTGACATCGATAGGAGCGTTGATCATCAAACCCATCGCACCTTCGTCATTGTGCTCACAAAGATAGATCACCGAATTTTGAAAGTATGGGTCTTTCATTCCGGGCATAGCGACCAGAAAGTGGTTCGTTAAATTCATAGAGCCTCCTGCCAGTGTGTTCCCAGTAAAGGAAAAAGAGCGGCGTAAAGCCGCTCATTGTTCTTTGCCTAGATATTTTTGTGTTTTCGAATAGCTAAGACTTTCTTAAGTTTAGGCTATTTAGCGTTAACGCGACGCTCGATTGCATCCATTAATTTACCCGTAACAGAAATATCAAAAGCAGCTTCAATTTCACGGATACAAGTTGGGCTCGTTACGTTAATCTCAGTTAGCTTGTCACCGATAACATCAAGTCCTACAAAGATTAAGCCTTTCTCTTTTAATGCCGGTGCAACTGCTCTTGCGATAGCCCAGTCTGTTTCACTCAGCGGGCGAGCTTCACCTGTACCACCAGCAGCAAGGTTACCTCGAGTCTCCCCTTTAGCAGGAATACGCGCTAGGCAGTAAGGCATTGGTTCACCATCAACCACAAGAATACGCTTGTCACCATTGCTGATGTCTGGAACAAAGGTTTGTGCCATTGCGTAGTTTTGACCATGGTTAGTCAATGTCTCAATGATCACTGATACGTTTGGATCGCCTTCTTTCACTCGGAATATAGACGCGCCGCCCATGCCATCAAGTGGTTTTAGGATCACGTCACCGTGCTCTTCTCGGAACGCTCTAATCTTTTCAGCTTTACGAGTCACGATGGTGGTTGGTGTCAGTTCAGGGAACCATGCCGTGAACAACTTCTCGTTACAGTCACGTAAGCTTTGTGGCTTGTTTACGATCAGTGCGCCGTTCTCTTCAGCACGCTCAAGAATGTAAGTCGCGTAGATGTACTCAGTATCAAACGGAGGATCTTTACGCATCAGAACCGCATCTAAATCGGATAACGCGATAGTCTGTTCTGATTTGAACTTGTACCAACCGTTTGGATCTTCTTTTAGTTCAACAACCTTAGTGTCAGCAATGGCTACGCCTTGATCTAAATGTAGATCATCCATTTCCATGTAGTGGATTTCGTAACCACGACGCTGAGCTTCAAGCATCATGGCAAAGCTAGAGTCTTTTTTGATGTTAATGGATGAAATTGGGTCCATTACGATGCCAAGTTTGATCATTTCTTTCTCCTAGCCTAGATCGCCAAAACGAACTTGTAAGGCGGTAATTGCGGTTAGAGCAGCAGTTTCGGTACGAAGTACACGTGGGCCGAGTAGCGTCTCTTCAAATTTGTATTGTTCTGTCATACCGATTTCTTCAGCGGACAGTCCGCCCTCAGGACCGATCAATAGGCGTACCTTACTGATGGGGTCTGGAAGGGTATTAATTGAGTATTTTGCACGAGGATGCAGGTTTAGCTTCAGCGCTTCACTCGGTTCGCGGCACCACTCTTCAAGCTGCATGATTGGGCGGATAACCGGAACCGTATTGCGGCCAGACTGTTCACATGCTGCGATAGCAATCTTTTGCCACTGCGCGAGTTTTTTCTCGAAGCGTTTAGTATCTAGCTTAACGCCACAGCGCTCTGAAATCAGAGGGGTAATGGTGTTTACACCAAGCTCAACCGATTTTTGAATCGTGAACTCCATTTTGTCGCCACGTGAAATCACTTGGCCTAAATGTAAGTCTAACGGAGATTCGCTGCTGCGCTCGATACGCTCAGTAACATTAACTGTGACGTTCTTTTTTGATACTTCAGCAATTGTCGCAGGGAATTCAGCGCCACTGCCATCAAACAGAAGAACGTCTTGGCCTTCTTTCATACGAAGGACTCGACCAACATGACCCGCGGCATCTTCGCCTAAAGCGAGTGAACCTAACTGATGAATGCGTTCTGGGTGATGGATACGAGGGATTCTCATGCTGGTAAACCTATAAATAGTGTCATTTGGGTATTTTGTCTCTGCCTAACATGGATGCTTTTAGTTGAAAAAACAAGGGTAGCGCAAGAGTTTCAGGGGCAATTCTGAAACTCTTGTTTGAGATGGAGGCAATTGGAGGTGTTGGTTGCCTGAGTCGTGTTATTTACAAGCAGGGAAAACAAATGGGTTGTGATTACCTTGGATCGCATGGATTCGTTCATCACGAGTACATTCCCACTTATCGACAGGGAATTGCTTGTTCCACGCCATCATCAGGTTAGTCTGTTGCTTAGAGAGCTTGAAGCCATACTCTTGGCTCATGTAAAGATAAGTACGCGCGATAGAGCCTTTTGCTCGGTCTGGCGGCATCACTTTGCGCTGCTTGAAGTTGACCTGCATTTCACATTGACCATAGCTAACGCCATCCATTCCATTCCACTGACTGAAATTGTAATTAGAGCGATCACCGTTAACCTCGCCAATGGCCGGAGTCAGATTATGAAGATCGGCTTCCATGGATTTGAATACTTTGTCGTTGCGAGTGCAGTTCTTACGTCCGCCATCCTGCCAGCACTGACGCTGGTGGCCGAATTGCCAAGCTGGAACCACGTGTTCCCACTCAATACGGGAAGCGCGCTTTTGCTGTTTTCTCACTTGATAACCACAGCCGTCGAGGTCGGGGATACCTTTCTTTTTGTCTTTCCAAGTGATGTCACAACCACAATAAAATGAAGTCGGGTGATCGAGATAAATCTTCACCGCTTCTTTTTTAGCTTTGGAGAACGAACTTGGTGGAGCGGCGAAAACGCTTTGGGTTACCAGTAGGCCAAATACTATTGATAGGTAAAAGGACATTGATAGGCCAAATACTTTTGGAGTGTTTTTTTGCATAGAGAAAGACTGATGAAAGTATGATAAACAACAGTCTAGCACTCAAATGTTAGTTCTCTCTATTACATTTATTCGCGTTACTTTGTGAGCTTAAGACTTAGCTCAATTGAAGGCCGGTAAAAGCTAAGGTTTGTTGGCATTGTTGGCAACGATACGTTGATTGGTTGCGGATGACTTTGTTGTGTCGTCTTATCGACAGGGGATAAGTGGTGCAATCACAGCGATACTCAAAAGTTTTGCCCTGCACTGAGGTGATTTCCAAGCTGTGTGTGGTTCTGGCCGGTACATTGAATACCTTTTCCATCACGTATTTCCACTCATTGCCGTGAGGCCTAACTCGTCCGAAGACCTGATATGTGATCAGATGTGCGAGTTCATGAGGTACGACTTCGCTAATAAAGGCGTCTTCATTTTCGCTGAATAGCACTTGGTTGAGTTTTATCTCGTTTAACTGGAGGTAGGCTTTTCCCGCTGCCTTTCCTCTTAACTTGTAAGTGACGGTTGGGCATGGAAATTCACGAGAAAAATGTTGATTAGCAATAGCTAGGCATTCGCCCAGTTTTTTATTTACTCGATGTTGTTGCGGGGTGTAAGACAAGCGTTGTTAACTCCCAAAAAAAGCCTCAGCGTTTAAGCTAAGGCCTCATCATAACATTGCTCATCGATCGTGAAACGATTTAAACATGATGTTTCTTTTTGATGACTTCGTGGTAAGCATGCCAGGTTCCGTAACCAAGTAATGGCATCGTTACAATCATACCCACACCGTAGGTCGCGAAGCCGACTAAGATACCAGTACCAATGATACCCGCCCAAACGACCATCGCAGGGATGTTTGATTTAACAGCGTTGAAGCTAGTAAAAATCGCACTCATTACATCTACACGTCTTTCCATCATTAGTGGAATTGAAAATGCTGAGATACTAAATATCAGGCTAGCGATAACAAAACCAATCACAGACCCTGTAATTAAGAAGGGAGCAAATTCGGTCAATGGTGCCCCTTGTACTGAAGGGTAAAGTGCGTGCAATAATGCAGCGATACGCATCCAGAATATCATCGCAACCATTAATACAATCGCAAACGCCCATTGGTGGGTTGAGTTGCGTGTGATGGCTTTCATCGAGTGAAGTAGGCTAGCGTTGTGCCCCTTTTCTCTTTCCCAGGCTGCGTCATATAAGCCTAGGGCAAGAAACGGCCCTATTAGCATGTACACAATCAAGCTTGGCATAACGACTAAATGTGTTCCTTGCCATTGGACAAGTTGAACAATGGCGATGGCCGCACCCATAAAGCACAAACCGTAAAATGCGCTGATTAATGGCATTCTCACTAAGTCGTGCAGAGCAAGCGACAACCAATGAAAGGGCGCTGAAATGCTCACCTGATTAGATGGTATTGTACGAGCGTATTCTGAGTCTTTGATTTCTTTTTGTTTATCGTCGAAGTCTTGTGTATTCAATGTACGAGGCATAGATCCTCCTTGATCGGTTTTCTACCTGCGCTGCAGTTAAATTGCAGCGAACGAAACTCGATGCCCGACTTGGCGACGTCTTTGATGTAAGCGCGCATCAGCTAAATAGTTCACGAAACAAAGTCTGATCTTGATTTGTTCGTTAACATTATTTTAACTATTGACCGTGAAGCGGCAAATATCAACTTTTGACAGGCTGTTATTAGGGCGTGTTGACCTTTTGTGGTTAAATTTTGTTCGGATGGGGACGCCTAGTCAAAAGCGTTTTAATCGCGGCGAGGGGGGAAGTAGCCTAGTCATTCTAAGCAAATCTCCCTCAACAAAGAGTAAAACGCTTTTTGCGGGGGCGCCCAGCTCGAACCCTTCGGGCAGCGTTTGCTGGTCATTTCTACTACGTTATCGGCTTCTCATGTAGGCTAGCTACACATC
>NZ_JBFRVM010000046.1:0-25842 GCF_041475145.1 Vibrio sp. 10N.222.49.A3 | reverse complement strand
GACTGGAGCAGATCAAACATAATGCCAATGTGCATAAAAGGTGTGAGTGTATAAAGGTTGGCAAACAATAATGGAACAAATAGAGGCAGTAGCATGCAGCTGATGAAGTGTTTAGATAAGGTATAACTTAGGCTTCGGTCTCTGTAGACCTCTTCTAAATCGGACTCACACATCATGCCAAAGGTATCTGGTGAACCATCCAATTGAAAGGTGATACCTTTGCCAATAACGGGTATGTGGCGATAGTCGGAATACCCGGGATAATCTATAAACAGGTTACTGCCATTTTTAATGGTTTCTCTTACGCCTGGGTGAAGCTGGTTGGTGGCTGGGTCCGTAAAGCGAATCTCAAATTCGGTGTGCTGCTGGATCTTAACCGTTCCCCAATCAGTATGAATCCCTTGCTTTAAGTTCTCGCCGTGTGAAAAGGTATTATCTTCAAAGCGAGAACGAGAGAGCGCAACCCCCGGCTGAGTATGAGGATCATGAATGGAGTCGACCATAAAGATATAGTTATCACCCGACTCGCTATAAATATGCCCCGCTTCTCTTTGAATAATGTCACCAATAACATCATTAGGAACACGACCACATAGGAATTGCTGGGCACCTTCATCCCGAGAAAAGGGGACATAAAACATCAGCGTTACTTGATCATGAAACGATGAACTCGACGCCCCTACGTTAAACGTGCGTTGATCCATATACGGCCCATGAAGATAACGCTTTGAAGCCCCTTCAACTAAAGCCTTCTTGTCTCCAAGAGTAACCCCAATATGTTCATGATAACTCGATGCTTGTGCGACCCCCTTGGCATCGACGATCGCCAACTCAGAAAAATCCGTACTGCGTTTAAGAAGGCTAGCTAACGTCCCCTGAGCTTGTTCTTCCGTTCGACTTGCTAAATAAACCGCAGAGTCTTCTAAAAAATCCCATTGATTCTTGACCCAATTATGCAGAAGTTGAACTCGCGTGTGAGCAATACTTTCAAAAGCTTGTTCAAGCTCCTCCGTCCTACTTCGATTGAGGAAACAAGCTCTGCGCATAGCCAGTTTTCCTGTTGCGCCAAACCAATTAAGCCAACTACGTTCCTTGTCCGTCAGGTTCATTTTTATCCCTTGTGTTTTTATAGACACATGGGTAAAGCAATTTACAGACCACAATTAATCACACAAATACGTAACTAATTAATAAAAAAGTACTTTATATGAATCATAATGGTGCAAGCGTGTCTTTTATGGTGCAAGAGACCTTATTTCACACCATCATTTCAATGAGCTATCAGTCGCCAATTTGAGAGGTTAACCGTAAACATGATAAGCCGCTTTTAACAGCTGCATGTGAATCGGCACCAAATCTTGATGTTGAGTTCGATATCCACCACCGACTACGCATGCCATCGGAATAGACTCTGATTTCGCTAATTCAATCATGAAACAGTCGCGTTCAAATATCCCTTTTGTCGAAACATTCAAATAACCCAGTTCATCGTCTTGATGGATGTCGATCCCCGCGTCATAAATAATCAGATCAGGTTGGTGATGCGCAATCGCCAACTTGGTGACTTGTTCAAAACAACGTAAGAACTCTTCATCTTCTGTTTCACGACTTAATGGCACATCTAAATCAGATAACGGTTTACGCGCAGGGAAGTTCTTATCGCAGTGGAATGACAAAGTAATAATCTCATCGCTCTCTTGGCAAAGTGTCGCTGTACCATCGCCATGGTGAACATCACTGTCGACGATCAGCACTTTATCTATATGCTCAAAGGTTAATGCGTGCTTGGCCGACAAGACCAGATCATTCAACAAACAGAAGCCACTGCCAAAATCTCGGTGCGCATGATGATAGCCACCGCTGAGATGAATCGCTAAACCACTCTCGATGGCCATTTCAGCGGCCAAGCAGGTTCCACCACTTGAATAGAGTGTCCTTTCTATAAGCTGTTCACTCCACGGAAAGCCGATACGTCTCATTTTTGCTGCTGGCAAATTTCCAGAAACTAGCAAATCGACATATTCACCATCGTGTACCTGCTTTACTTGTTCTACCGAAACAGGCATTGGCTGGAACATTTCGAATGCATTACCCCATTTTGGATCGCTATCCATGTGGTGCTTCACAGCACTGTGCAACAGTTGATATTTATTGATTGGATAACGATGCCCTTCTGGTAAAGGCAACTGAGAATAAATTGGATGGTAAATTAAAGGAGTCATAGATCGGGCGTATTACGTATCAATCTCAAAATCATAACAGTCTCAGACTTGGCGACAACCTTAATTAATGATAATAGTTATCATTACTTTCATTTAATTCCAGAGACAACAATGAAAAACGTAATACTCATCTGTGGTGTGATCTGTGGCTCGATGGCTGCAGTAATGATTTTTGTAGGAATGCTAATGGCCAGTTGGTGGACCGTTGATTTTCTCGTGTTAAGCCATCAAACTTAACTAATTGAACTGAAAAGGAATCACCATGAGCGTTATTTTTATCACTGGTGCGAACCGAGGTATTGGTCTAAGCCTCGCCCGACACTACGTCAATGATTGCCACACCGTTTATGCCACTTATCGCGATGCTTCCACAGCACAAGAGTTACTTGCTCTAGCAAACGAAAACAACAACCTTTCGTGCATACAGCTCGACATCACGGACTATCAATCGGTCAATGAACTTCCTTCAAAACTTGAATCCATCGATATTCTCATCAACAACGCTGGCTACTATGGCCCGAAAGGTTACGGGTTAGGCAATACCGATGTAGAAGAGTGGCGTCGCGTTTTCGAAATCAACACCATCGCTCCTCTTAAACTCGTTGAATCCTTGCTGCCTCTGCTAACAAAGAGCTCAATAAAAAAGATCGCCTGTCTTTCATCTAGAGTGGGTAGCATGTCTGAAAACACATCAGGCGGAGGCTACATCTATCGTTCCTCTAAAGCGGCTCTTAACTCCGTTGTGAAGAGTTTAAGCAACGACTTGACCGATAATGGCTTTACGGTATTAGCTCTGCATCCAGGCTGGGTACAGACCGAAATGGGCGGACCTAATGCTCTTATTGATACAGAGACTTCGGCTCAAGGCCTTGTGACTGTAATAGAGTCATCGAATACTGAAGTGAGTGGTCACTTCTTTAATTTCGATGGTAGCGAAATAGACTGGTAGCCGTCACATGGGTCGTCGCGCTATCTCAAGCTCAATCGTACGTTCAACACTTTTGTGTCTAACAATGGTGCTAGCTGGATGTTTCGATAACAGCCCACAGAACTATTTCGACGACTATCAGGCCAATATAGCCAACGTGCAAGATGCTGACGAGATACAGGAAGACTGGGAGCTCGACAGCTTACCGAGAAAACGAGAACTGTTTATTGAAGTTCCTTCGCTCTCTATCGGGCTTATCGACAGCTATCAACTTCGACAATGCGGATTATTCAACCTGATTGCAGAAAGAAACTCTGTACTTGGAAAAGTCGCCGACGAGTTCAGAAATTACGATTATCAAGTCGCTTTACTGGAAGGTATTGGTCAATGTTTATCTAATAACGAATTAGATCCTGAGATTGTAGAATTACTCAGAGAAATCGAGCAGCAGAAGCTCGCACAATTTCCACTGCACCAATGGAATCTCATTTATGCCAGTGAAGCGATGCAGTCTCAAATGCGTGGAAGTCAGTGGTTGCGTGCTGATATCGGCGAACAAGTCCGACAGACAAGGGACGCCCTAGAGCATATAAACCGAGCGTTAAACACACCGCTCGTTTCCGGCAAGACTACTGAAGTTCAAGAAGGATTAGAGAAGAGTTCGACGCTTGGGGATTTGTACTACTCACTATCTCGTGCCTCTGTTGAGCTTGATACCATTACCAAACAACTCTCAACTTTTGACGCCAACATAATTTGTGGTGAGCAGCGAGACACGACTAAGTTTCGTTACCTTAACAATGTGTTCGAACAGCAATACATTGACAAGATTCAGCCTTACATGGCGCAATTGGATGGCTACTATCAGCAGCTAGCCCCGCAACTTGCTATGTTTGACGCACAGCCTGAGCTACACAGTTATTACTTTCCCATCAAAGAAGCGCATCAAGCCTTTCGATCATCCACTCGCCGCCATGTGGACTATTGGCAGCAGCTGTTTAAGCGCTGCGGACGCAAGGTCGGACGTTAATTCCATTTTGGCAAAGAATCAGCCATTTACTCTCAGTTCCTAGCTTTTAGCGCCTTTCTTAGCATAGGTACCTTTCTTGGCATAAGACTTCGCACCACCGCCTTTACGACGTTTAAAAGCAGGCCTTTCGACTTTAGGAAGATGACGCAGAGATTCAGGAACTTCACCTGTTTTTACCTTGCCCATCAAGCCATCAATCTTGCTTTCTAGTTCTTGCATGAAGGGTTGATACGCTTGGTTTCGTTCAGCCATACCTTGCAACTGATGCTCCCAGTGAGCGGTCATATCGGGAAAGGTCGAGTCCTCAGGTAAGGCATTAATCAATCCTCTTCCCGCCGGGCTACTGTGAATGCTTTTACCCTGTCGCGTTAACAGTTGTCTCTTGAACAGAGTATCGAGAATCCCCGCACGGGTTGCTTCTGTGCCGAGGCCATCAGTCTCTTTCAAGATAGCTTTGAGGTCTTTATTTGCCACAAAGCGTGCAATACCGGTCATCGCTTGTAACAAGGTCGCTTCGGTAAAGTGTTTTGGTGGCTCGGTTTTCTTATCGCCAATCACGCCTTCACGACAGGTGAGCACAGTCCCTTTATCTAGCGGTGGAACAGTGTCAGTACCATCACCTTTATCTTCGGTGTCCGTTTTGCCCATCAACACTTTCCAGCCTGGGTTGATAAGCTGACGCCCTTTCGCGATGAACACACCACCAGCGATATCAAAAACCAACTTAGCATCCGCAAAAACAGCCGGTGGGTAGAACTGCATCAGATATTGGCGGGCAATTTGCTGATAGATTTTCATCTCATTAGCAGATAGGCCATTCACCGCTGATTTCTTCGGCGTTGGGATTATCGCGTGGTGAGCATCGACCTTACTGTCGTTCCATGCTTTGGATTTAAGAGAAAGATCCGCGCCTTGCGCACCACTTTGCAGCTCTTTCGCATTATTGGCGATAGCATCGACTACCGACTCTCGTTGCGAATAATGATCTTTAGGTAGATAGCGGCTATCAGAACGTGGGTAAGTGATGAGTTTGTGTTTCTCATACAATGACTGACAAGTGTCGAGTACCTGTTGAGCGCTCATACCAAAACGCTTAGACGCATCAATCTGCAGAGCTGACAGCGAATAAGGGAGTGGTGCCGCTTGTTTGCTTTGCTTTTGCTCTGATTCCGTCACCGTTGCAGGCTGATTAGCAATTCGGTTAGCGACATTCTCAACCAGCTTTCGATTGAGTACGCGGCCTTCTTCATCTTGCCAAGGTTTACATGCTTCGCTTGGTTTCCAACGTGCTCGAATATCAAAGCTCTGGCCGTTGTTTTGATAAGGGATCAGCGCATGCAGAGTAAAATAATCTTTCGGAATGAAGTTTTCGATCTCTTCATCACGCCTTACGACCAAACCAAGTACTGGCGTTTGCACTCGCCCTACCGACAACACGCCTTGGTAACCCGCCTTTTGACCAAGCAAGGTGTAAGCTCGGGTCATGTTCATGCCATACAGCCAATCGGCTCTAGAGCGCGCCAATGCAGAAATAGACAGTGGAATAAAATCTCGGTTACTGCGCATCTGTGAGAGCGCACGCTTCACCGCTGGTAAGTTCAAATCGCTGATCAGCAGCCTGTCCATCGACTCTTTCTTGGCCTTAGACACCTTGCAGTAATCGATCACTTCATCAACCAGCAACTGCCCTTCTCTATCCGGGTCTCCCGCATGGACAATTTGGGTCGCGTCCTTCAATAGCTTTCGGATCACCGTAAGCTGTTTGCTGGAAGTCTTGCGTGGTCTTAGCTGCCATTGCTCTGGCACAATAGGGAGATCGGCTAGGTTCCACTTCTTATAACGGTCGTCATAAGCGTCCGGCTCAACTTGCTCCAATAAGTGTCCAATACACCAAGTCACCACATCCCCATTGCCACATTTGATAAACCCTTGGTCTTTCTTCTGTGGATTAGGCAATGCAGCGGCGATCGCACGGCCGAGGCTTGGTTTTTCAGCAATAATAAGACGAGACATGTTTTTCCAGATGCTACAAACAATTAGGGCCACATTATCTAATGTGGCCCTAATAAATCAAGGAAAACTGGTTGTTTATACAGTTAACATTCAACAATTCGTTGTATAGCTATTTTCCTGACGAGATCTATAAGAACTCGACGAACTTTGAGAAGTCACGCTCTGGTACTTTCATTGGCGTACAGCCCGGAGTACCTAGGTATAGGAAGCCAACAATTTCATCGTCGCCTTCTAGGCCGAAAGCTTGGTGCACTTCAGGGTGGAACATCCATTTACCTGAACGCCAAAAACCTTGGAAACCTTGAGCGACGGCTGCCATTTGCATTGCTTGCGCAGCACAACCCGCAGAAAGGTGTTGTTCGAATGCTGGCACTTTTTCGTGCTCAGTTACCTTTGCGATGATAGTGATCACCATTGGAGCTCGAAACGGCGCTTTTTTTACTTTCTCGATAACCGCTTCTTCGCTTTTATCCGCTTCGGCAGCACGAACCAAGATGTCTGAGAGTTTCTGTAGCCCTGAACCTTGTGCGATAACAAAGCGCCATGGTGTCAGTGCGCCATGGTCTGGAGCTCGTAAACCCGCTTTGATGATGTTTTCTAACGCTACACCTTCAGGTGCCGGATCAGAGAGTTTTGCGATAGAGCGTCTGTTGAGCAATAGATCCAAAGCATCCATTTGAAGTCCTTACTAATTTTTATTGTTTGTATAGTTGAACTGTAGCACAGAATACAAACGATAATAAATCTCAACGGCTGTCCAATTGACACAATAGTTCAAACAACACTGGAAACAATAAAGGCTCCTAAATCTATGACTTAGGAGCCTTATTTATCTGTCTAGTCCAAGCTTAGTTACCCGTCTAGTTCAGCTTATTGAACTTTCTGACTCAAACTTATCAAACGAGAACATTCTGTTTGTTGTTAGAGCTTAATCGCCAGCTCAACACCTTGTCGAATCGCACGCACGGCATCCAGTTCACCTGCGTAATCGGCACCGCCTATCACGTGTAGTTTGCCACCAAACTCTTGCCACATGTCTTCGAATGGACGAACTGAAACCTGACCCGCACACACGATAACGGAATCGGCATCGAGTACCTGATCTTTCTTACCAACGCTGATATGTAGACCTTGGTCGTCAATCTTGTTGTAGCTCACGCCACCAAGTAAGTTCACACCACGTTTTTCTAATGTGCGTTTATGAATCCAACCTGTAGTCTTACCCGGGCCTTTACCGACACGCCCCGCTTTACGCTGCATCACCCAAACCGTTTTATCACTGAACGAATCAGGGTAAGGATAAAGTCCACCTGGGTGCTCCATATTCTTATCAATGCCCCACTCATGCAGCCAGTCGTCCAAGCTATGAGAAGTCGGCTCTGTCAGCATAGTTGCCACATCAATACCAATACCACCGGCACCAACAATCGCGACTTTTTCGCCTACTGGTGTCTTTTCACGAATCAAGGTTTGGTAGTCGACTACGTTTTCTTGATCTATCCCTTCAATATCAAGCTTTCTGGGTTCAACACCAGCAGCCATCACGACTTCATCGTACTTCAACAACATCTCAAACGTCGCTTCAGTATCCAGTTTTAAGTTCACGCCTGATGCATCTATTTGGTTAGCAAAGTAACGAATCGTTTCTCTGAACTCTTCTTTACCCGGAATCTGCATTGCCAATCTAAATTGTCCACCGATGCGGTCATTTTTCTCTATCAGATCAACCTTATGCCCACGCTGTGCCAACGTTGTTGCACAAGCTAAACCTGCTGGCCCAGCACCGACGACGGCAATGGTTTTGGTTGCTTGAGCGGGTTGCACAACAATTTCAGTTTCGTAACAAGCGCGAGGGTTCACCAAGCAGCTCGCTCGTTTGCCTTTGAATACGTTATCAAGACACGCTTGGTTACAACCGATACAGGTGTTAATGAACTGCGCTTGGTCTTGAGCGGCTTTATTAACAAAGTCAGGGTCAGCCAAGAATGGACGAGCCATTGATACCATGTCGGCCTGTCCTGAACTGAGGATACGTTCGGCCTCTTCTGGCGTGTTGATTCGGTTACACGTCACCACTGGGATCGACACGTATGGTTTTACTTTTTCCGTCACCCAAGAGAATGCCCCTCTTGGAACTTGTGTCGCAATAGTTGGGACACGAGCTTCATGCCAACCAATACCGGTATTAATAATGGTCACGCCCGCTTCTTCTAGCTTCTGAGCCAGAAGTACAACATCTTCGAATGTGCTGCCTTGCTCAACCAAATCCAGCATCGATAAACGGAAAATAATGATGAAATCTTTACCCACCGCTTCGCGAATCGATTTAACGATCTCTAGCGGGAAACGCATACGCTTCTCATAAGAACCGCCCCATTCGTCATAACGCATGTTGGTACGTTTACAGATAAATTGGTTAATCAAGTAACCTTCGGAGCCCATGATCTCTATGCCGTCATAGCCAGCAACCTGAGCTAGCTCTGCACTGTTGGCAAAAGCACCGATGGTCTTTTTAATTTGACGAGGGCTCATCTCACTCGGTGCAAACTTAGCGATTGGCGCTTTGATGCCCGAAGCACTTTGCGCGAATGGGTGCATGGCATAGCGGCCAGCATGTAGCAACTGAAGGGCAATTTTACCTCCATGCTTATGCACGGCCTCGGTAACAACTTGGTGAGCTTTAGCGTGCTTAACTTTACTGAACTCAGCACTAAATGGGGTCAATCTGCCACGTAAATTAGGAGAGAAACCACCGGTAACAATAAGGCCAACGCCTCCTTTTGCTCGCTCTTCATAAAACGCGGCAAGCTTGTGGAGGCCTTCTTTATTTTCTTCTAAACCCGTGTGCATTGATCCCATCAATACACGGTTACGTAACTGAGTAAATCCAAGATCGAGTGGTTCGAGTAAATGTGGGTACATGGCAGACATCACTTCTATTATTATATCCTTGTGGTCAGACCACAATATAACTCAATCACCAAAAGTTCAAACAACCGTTTACATTTTTGTAACACCGATCATAATGCAGGACGTATTAATCGTTCAGAAACCCCTAATATGACTACACTTAATGAGAATATATATCGATTAGCAATTCTTGGTGTAGTTTGAGCTAGGGAATTATCGTAGGATATCAAGCAGTTCATATTATTGAGATTAATGGTACTACAGCTTGTTAAAGCGACGTGATCTCACTGCGGAGACAGAATGAAAAAAATATTCAAATTTATAGGCATGATCTTTAAAGGGATTTGGAAGCTCATCACGTTTGTGCGTCTTGCGCTGGTTAACCTTTTCTTTTTACTCAGTATCGCCATCATCTACTTTGTATACTTCCACTCAGACACAACTCAACCCACTGTTCCACAGGAATCGGCTTTAGTACTTAACCTGTCTGGCCCTATCGTGGAGCAAAGTCGCTATATCAATCCGATGGATTCGGTCACGGGTTCACTGCTTGGCAAAGACCTTCCAAAAGAAAATGTCCTGTTTGATATTGTTGAAACGATTCGCTACGCCAAAGACGATGACAAGGTAACTGGTATCGTTTTAGCACTCAAAGAACTGCCAGAAACCAATCTGACCAAGCTTCGCTACATTGCTAAAGCGCTCAACGAGTTCAAAGCAACTGGCAAACCAATTTATGCGGTGGGTGACTTTTACAACCAAAGCCAATACTACCTAGCCAGCTACGCAACTAAAGTCTTCCTATCACCAGATGGTGGGGTTCTTCTTAAAGGCTACAGTGCTTACTCGCTATTCTACAAAACGTTATTAGAGAAGCTTGACGTAAATACACATGTATTCCGCGTCGGTACTTATAAGTCTGCAATCGAACCTTTCATTCGCGACGATATGTCAGACGCAGCGAAAGAGTCAGCTTCTCGTTGGTTAGGTCAACTGTGGGGAGCATACGTTGATGACGTAAGCAACAACCGCCAGATCGATGCTAAAACCTTGAACCCAAGCATGGACTCTTTCTTAAAAGACCTTGAGTCGGTTGATGGCGATATAGCAAAACTGGCAGAGAAGCTTGGTTTAGTTGACGAACTGGCAACTCGCCAACAAGTTCGTCTAGAGCTCGCAGACGTCTTCGGCAGTGACGGTCAAGACAGCTATAACGCGTTGGGGTACTACGAGTACCGTACAACTATGCTTCCGGACCTAACAAGTGAATCGCACGATGTCGCTGTAATTGTTGCTAGCGGCGCAATTATGGATGGCAAACAGCCACGTGGCACCGTTGGTGGTGATACCACGGCCGCACTACTTCGCCAAGCGCGCAACGACGACAAAGTAAAAGCGGTTGTACTTCGTGTAGACAGCCCAGGTGGTAGCGCGTTTGCTTCAGAAGTTATCCGCAATGAAATAGAAGCGATCAAGCAAGCAGGTAAACCTGTTGTGGTTTCTATGTCTAGCCTTGCCGCTTCGGGTGGTTATTGGATCTCGATGGGCGCAGACAAGATTTTGGCTCAACCAACCACACTAACAGGCTCGATCGGTATCTTCAGTGTTATCACGACCTTTGAGAAAGGCTTGAACGATATTGGTGTTTACACTGATGGCGTTGGTACGTCGCCTTTCTCTGGCCTTGGTGTTACAACAGGGCTTAGCGACGGCGCGAAAGATGCGTTCCAAATGGGCATTGAAAACGGTTACCGCCGATTCATCAGCCTAGTTGGAGAAAACCGTGGCATGGAAGTCGATGCTGTCGACAAGATTGCTCAAGGCCGAGTATGGACAGGCCAAGATGCAATCGAGAAAGGTCTAGTCGATGAAATTGGTGATTTTGATGATGCGATTACAGCTGCGGCTTCACTTGCAGAGCTTGAAACCTACAACATTTACTGGGTAGAAGAGCATCTTTCAGCCACTGAACTATTTATTCAAGAATTTATGAACCAAGTTCAGATGTCGATAGGCCTTGATATTCAGTCAATGATTCCAAGCAGTTTACAGCCTGTTACTCAACAGTTAGCTCAAGATAGCCAACTGTTAGGTAACTTTAACGACCCACAAGGTCGATATGCTTTTTGCTTAAACTGCCAAGTTCAATAAGATAAGCTCAACGCTTTGTTATCAAGAGGCGCCTCTGTGTGAGGCGCCTCTTTTTATTGCATGATAATTCGCTATAATCGCCCCCCTGTTCCCTATATCACACTAAGTATTAATCGCCATGGAAAGAAAACACATCTATATCGCGTATACCGGCGGCACAATTGGCATGCAGAAGTCTTTGGACCACGGCTATGTCCCAGTCGCAGGTTTTATGGATAAGCAGCTAGCTGGCATGCCTGAATTCCATCGCCCAGAAATGCCTGAGTACACCATTCATGAATACTCTCCATTAATGGACTCTTCAGATATGACGCCACTTGATTGGCAGACTATCGCTGATGATATTCGCGCGAACTACGATAAGTACGATGGTTTCGTTATCCTGCACGGTACAGACACTATGGCTTACACCGCCTCAGCTCTGTCATTCATGTTAGAAAACCTCGGCAAACCTGTGATTGTTACGGGCTCTCAGATCCCATTAGCAGAATTACGTTCAGACGGACAAGCAAACCTGCTTAATGCTCTGCACATTGCAGCGAACTATCCGATCAACGAAGTGACACTGTTCTTCAACAACAAGTTGATGCGCGGTAACCGCAGTACAAAATCACACGCTGATGGCTTCAATGCGTTTACCTCTCCAAACCTAACTCCATTGCTAGAAGCGGGTATCAATATCCAGATCAGCAATAACGTTAAGGTAAACGAACAACCTGAAGGTGCTTTCAAGGTTCATAACATTACTCCGCAACCCATCGGTGTAATTACAATGTACCCAGGAATCTCGCATGAGGTGATTCGCAACACGCTACTACAGCCTGTAAATGCAATGATTCTGCTTACTTTTGGTGTTGGTAACGCACCGCAAAATCAAGAACTACTTCAACACTTAAAAGATGCCTCAGAACGAGGTGTGATTGTGGTGAACCTAACTCAGTGTTTGGCAGGTAAAGTCAACATGGGTGGTTACGCGACGGGTTGTGCACTAGCAGAATCGGGCGTTATCAGTGGTTACGATATGACACCAGAAGCAGCACTGGCGAAATTACATTATCTATTGAGCCAAGATTTAAGCTACGAAGAAGTGAAGGCTCAAATGCAACAAGTGTTACGCGGTGAGATGAGCTTATAAGCCTATCCTGCGATTCGTTTAGCCGAGGGCTTACCTTTAATCAAGCCCCTCACGTAAACCTGAACTAAATCGTATTATTGTTTATAAATAAACAGCTTAACAGTCAAAAAGGGGTGGCACAGTGCCACCCCTTTGTTGTAATTTAAGCCTAATGATTAGGATTAACTCTAACAATATCTTCTTGGTCGGACTTAAACTGCTTCTTTAGTTCAGACTTTGATTTAAAGCTAATTTCTCCGCCGGCTGCAATTGTCATATGTTGAGCTTCAGAGTTATGTTTCGATTGATACAACATAACCGCCTGCATACACGAGTCGCGCTGCTCTTTAGAGAGCGCCGTTCCTTCTGGCCATTTCCCCGTTTCAACTGCATAGTTTAAACGTTCGTAGACCTCGGGGGTCATTGCGCTAAGAAGTTGTTCTGCATCCATGGTAAGGCCTTAGTTTTAACAATTTTCACCAGAAAATAACCCGTATCAGAATTGAGTCAAGAACCTGACTGAAAATAAGTGTATTTGATCACAAGTGAAGGAATATGAAAATTATGAAATGGTTGGTACTAAGCCTATTGCCTTTCACTCTGGTTGGGTGTTTTGACGGGAACAAAAATACCGCTCAATTGTGCGAAAGCAACCCGTGGCTTCAGTGTGAAAAGTTAAATATGAACGACGGACAGTGCCGTGTCGCACGTACCGACCTCGTCTGGCATCGATTTGAAGCAAAAGAAAACCCCAGCGATACCAATAAGATTAAAGAATTCGAATTAGTCTCTGCTTACAAAAAGTGTCTAGAGCTTGCTGCACAGATCGAAACGATTGATCAATCCAAACTTCAAGAACGTCGCTTCATCTCCTTAATGAATAGTATCGAAGAGTCTGAACGTATTGTTAACGAACTCTCGCGATCAAATACCCCGGAAACGCTTTATTTTATGTGGTCACAAACTGGGGATACCAACGCAAGACGCAGTTTCCTGCAATTAGAAGGGACAGAAGCATTAAACACAGCAGAGATGCAATATGCGCTAGCCACTTTTTATACTACCCGTGACCATGAAAAGACGCTTAAGCTACTCAACAATGCGTTAACGCTTTCTAATGGTTCGAAGGTCAACACCGAGATCTTCAAATCGATGGCGAGTATCAACCACAGCCTTGGGCATATGGAAAAGGCGTACGTGTGGGCCATGGTAGCGAAAGAGTTTGATGTACCTATTGCTTCGGAAGCAGAACTTACCGTGTTGTACCGTTTCGATGAGTCAACATACGAACAACTGAATCAAGACGCGGACAATATAGTAGAAGCTATTGAAGATGAGGTTTACAGCTCTTCAATCGTCCCTCGTTACTGATCGCACTGTTCCCGTTTTCTAGTCCAAACGTTCTATTCACGAGCTTTCAAAAAAACAGCTACCATGATGGTAGCTGTTTTCGTTTGTGCTAGAAATAACTCTGAAATACTGAGCTACTGGGCAGTTCAGTACCACTCAATCAACAAATACGCCTGTAAGGATTAGACAATTGTGACAAGTTATTTGGTAGTTTCGTCATTTTTGTTGAAAATTAACGACACAGAATTAACACAGAACCGTTCACCGGTTGTCTTCGGACCATCAGGAAAAACGTGACCTAAATGGCTATCACAAGCGGTACAACGGATCTCTACACGCTTCATTCCGTGACTTAGATCTTCTATATAGCGTACTGCTTCATCATTCACTGGGGCATCAAAGCTTGGCCAACCGCACCCTGAATCATATTTGTTATCCGACAGAAACAAAGGGCTTTCACAGCATGTGCAGCTATAGACACCCGTCTTATGGTTGTGCAGTAACTTACCGCTATATGGGGCTTCGGTACCACGTTGACGACACACAGAAAATTCATCGTCCGTTAGGCGTTCACGCCAGTATTCATCAGGCTTTATCATATTTCCTCCCTTTTGAATCACGTTAATATCTCTCCACATTATCAGTTATTATATTTACTTTTTTCTATAAAGGCTTGCATATGAGTCGTTTTGTAGCACATACTTTCTCACCAGGAAACATTGTACATATACACTCATAAGTGAATCATCATTTAGAGGTATTTTACCCAACTGGAAGGGTACAGAGCCACTCGCAATGGTCAATTTTCAACCACTTACACCCAATTGTTAAGAAAAGCGTCGCTTTTTTTTGACATTAAACAAGTTAAGTCGGATTATCTATTGCAGATGTATACTGGATTCTGTAATTTTACTACCAGTTATCTTTAATCAGAAATTAAGTTGTGGAGCAACTACAATGACTATCAAAGTAGGTATTAACGGTTTTGGCCGTATCGGCCGTTTCGTATTCCGCGCAGCTCAAGAGCGTGCAGACATCGAAGTAGTAGGTATTAACGATCTAATCGACGTAGAGTACATGGCATACATGCTTAAGTACGACTCAACTCACGGCCGTTTCAACGGTACTGTTGAAGTTGAAGGCGGTAACCTAATCGTTAACGGTAAAACTGTACGTGTTACAGCTGAGCGTAACCCAGAAGACCTTAAGTGGGATGCTATCGAAGTAGACGTAGTTGCTGAAGCAACTGGTCTTTTCCTAACTGACGAGACTGCACGTAAGCACATCACTGCTGGCGCTAAGAAAGTAGTTCTTACTGGTCCTTCTAAAGATGCAACTCCAATGTTCGTAATGGGCGTTAACCAAGCATCTTACGCTGGTCAAGACATCGTTTCTAACGCTTCTTGTACTACTAACTGTCTTGCACCTATCGCTAAAGTACTTAACGATAAGTGGGGCATTGAGTCTGGTCTTATGACTACAGTTCACGCTACTACAGCAACTCAAAAAACTGTAGATGGCCCTTCTGCTAAAGACTGGCGCGGTGGCCGTGGTGCTTCTCAAAACATCATCCCATCTTCAACTGGTGCTGCTAAAGCTGTAGGCGTTGTTCTTCCAGAACTAAACGGCCTTCTAACTGGTATGGCTTTCCGTGTACCAACTGCTAACGTATCTGTAGTTGACCTAACTGTTAACCTAAAAGAAGCTGCATCTTACGAAGAAATTTGTGCTGCAATGAAAGAAGCTTCTGAAGGCGAAATGGCTGGCGTTCTTGGTTACACTGAAGACCAAGTAGTATCACAAGATTTCATCGGTGAAGTTCAAACTTCAGTATTCGATGCTAAAGCTGGTGTTGCTCTAACTGACAAATTCGTTAAAGTTGTATCTTGGTACGACAACGAAATCGGTTACTCAAACAAAGTTCTAGACCTAATCGCTCACATCTCTAAGTAATTTCTTTTTAGAAATAGCTTTAGATAAGCATTAGCGAAGACTGTTTTGAGCAGACTTTGAAAAAGGCGACCTTAGTGTCGCCTTTTTAATACCTGCTATCTTTTAAACCGCGTCTGTCTAAGCTCATCAAGATAGCCCACACGTAAAATTCAATTCTAATACTGACTCTGCTTGTTACTCATGAAAAATCAAGCATCACTCTAGTCAGCATTTGAATTCAATTTCCTTAGAAGGATCATGTAATGGATTTATCTACTCTACCTGCACTGTCGGTACTTTCTGACAACGTCACTATCGTTGAGCACGAAGGTGTAAAACTAGTTCGTGTTATCCACGATAAAGCAAACGCAGCGATTTCGTTGTTTGGTGGTCATGTCGTGTCATTCCAACCGCAAGGTCAAGAAGACCTAATTTGGATGAGCCAACAAGCTAAATTCGATGGCAAAACGGCTCTGCGTGGTGGTATTCCAGTATGTTGGCCTTGGTTTGGTCGCATTGCAGCCCCAGCACATGGTTTTGCACGTTCAAGCGAATGGCAATTGGTTGAGCACCGTGAAAGCGAAGCTGGCGTGATTGTTAGCTTAGGTCTGAAGCCAAGCGAAGAGACGCTAGCAGTATGGCCTCATCAGTTTGATGCACGTTTGAATGTTGAGATCGGCGAGCAGCTAAAAGTAACGCTGGACGTGAAGAACACTGATTCTCAGCCATGGACTTTCTCTGGTGCACTGCACACTTACCTAAACGTTGGCGATATTCACAACACAACCACAACGGGTATGGGTGCTGAGTACATTGATAGCCTACAAGGTGGCAAGATCTGCCAAGGTGGTGCTGAACTGGTACTGACTGACACGATTGACCGCGTTTACACGCAACCAGAAACGCAAATCTTTGTTGCTGACAAAAAGCTGGATCGCACACTAACGGTTGAAAACCACGGTCATAACTCTGCGGTACTTTGGAACCCGTGGGCGGAAGGGGCTGCAAGTATGGGCGACATGCAAGACGACGGTTATCTAACCATGATGTGTGTCGAGTCAACACTGCACGCACCAAGCCTAGAAGCAGGCAAAACGTTACAGCCTAGCGAAAGCCACCAGCTGATTACAGTGATTGCTTCGAAATAAACTTAAAGCTACGCCAGTTAGATACGAAAATGCAGCCCATGAGCTGCATTTTTATTGCCCCTAACCCTCTCTATCTCTATCTCTATTCCCATGACCAGTTTGTAAGTTAACGCAGACAAAGCTTACCTACTCAGATTTAATACATTCCAAATTTCATTTCATATCTCATACGCCATAATTTATAAATATAACTATCAATTCATTAATTCTTATCAATTACTGCCTATGAATAAGTTCTTATGATAGGAGGCTCAATAACAAACTTATCTAAAACCACTTAACAACACCTCAATGAAGACAGGATAATGAATTCATGTTCGAGAAATACAAAAATCAAAGTGTTGGCTTCCAACTTAAGTTGGTCATTTTGCTGTGCTTACTTATCGCCTTTGGCTCTATCGCAACGATCGTGTATCGCAATGCCTCACAAGTATTATTAGACAACACGTTAAGGGAACACCAATCCAAAGTAGAAGCGATGGCCAAAACCATATCTGGCCAATTCGATGCCTACCTGCATACCGCCAAAGTTTTAGAATCCACCTTTCGTAACGGTTACCTAGCAGGTGTTTATGTTGAGAATTACGACGTTGAGTTCAACGGTCATTCCATTCCTAACCTGACTCAATATGGTGAGAGCCTAATCAACGACACTAAACTCGTTGATAGCTTTACTCGCGACACCGGCGCTGTAGCAACCCTATTTGCCCCATTTGGCGATGACTTTATTCGCGTGTCTACTTCTCTTAAAAAACCGTCAGGGGAACGTGTTGTTGCCACAACGTTAGGCAAGGATCATCCTGGCTATAACAAACTCAAAAATGGCGAAGCTTATTACGCGCAAGTGAAGCTCTTCGGCCAACGCTACATTACCTACTACGCGCCTTTAACGAATGCACAAGGCAAAGTTAACGGTGTCTCTTTCATTGGTCTACCCGTAGAAGAGGCGACACAAAACCTGTTCGAGTCATTGCGTTCTGTCTCATGGGGCTATACTGGCTATACCATCATCGTTGACAATGAAGAAGAGCATCAAGGCCAGTACTTACTGCACCCTACTAATGCTGGAGGTGATAAATCTATTGTGGATGTTGCCGACTACGACGGTAACAAACCTTTCTATCAGCTCTTTGAGCAGCCATCCGGCTTGATTCTCTACCCTTTTGAGTATCAAGGAACAGTGGGCGAAAAATACCTCGTCTATACCGAAGTCCCGGGGTGGAATTGGAAACTACTTGGCGGCACATTTATTAATGAAGTCACTAAAAGCAGCGACGAACTGCTGAAACTTATCGCGATAATCGCGACCTTGATTGCCGCCGCTACCATCGTCGTATTAACGCTCGTATTGAACCGTACGTTGACGCCGTTAACGACTTTAAACGAATACATGATGCGCTTAGGAAAAGGCGAAGTCAGCTTACATATTCCAAACAACGGCAAACAGACTAAGAATGAAATCAGCAACCTAAATACCGGCGTTGCGAATATGGCTGCTCAATTGAATACACTCGTTGGAGAAATTCGTACGACCAGTGATCAAGTACAAAACAGCTCTAGCAGTGTGTCACAGGATGCTAGCCACAATCTGAGCCAATCTGACCGCCAGCAAGCACAGGTTGAGCAAGTCGTTACCGCTATTGAAGAGATGGCTACCTCGGCAGAATCTGTAGCGCAGCAAGTGAATAGCATTGCTGAAAATGTTCGCCTTGCAAATGAAGACAGCCAGAAAGGTTTAGAAGTCGTTGAAGGTGTGTGTATTGATGTTGCCCAGCTAAATGATCAATTAGACAAATCAGCATCGGCCATCGAGCAAGTGAGTTCTGATAGCGAAAGCATTCAAACCGTCACCAAGATGATTGATGACATCGCAGAACAAACCAACTTACTTGCGTTGAACGCTGCAATAGAAGCAGCGCGAGCGGGGGATCAGGGTCGTGGTTTTGCCGTGGTCGCTGACGAAGTAAGAACATTGGCTCATCGTACACAAACGTCAGTACAAGACGTAGTGAGCATCATCGAGAAGTTGAAATCTTCCACTAACAATGCCGTGAACCTGATGACCCAAAGCCAATCGAATGCCAACCAAGTACTTGATAAAGCGCAAGAAGCAGGCACCGCACTAGAGTCGATTGCTTCTCAAGTTGAATCTATTGCTTCTCAAGCTGAAACCATTGCTGCGACATCAGAAGAGCAAGCTCAGGTTTCTCAAGAGATAGCAGCGAACGCGCATGCGATCAGCGACTTGAACCAACAAAGCCGTGAAACCAGCGCTAAGACCTCACACAGTGCTGATGAACTTCAGAAACAAGCGGAATCGTTGAAGAATCAAGTTAACTTCTTTAGCTAAAAGCTGAGTTCTCTGTTTTATCAGCGACTCGCTCATAACTAATAGAGCCAACCATTCGTTGGCTCTATCTCTTCACTGACTGGTTCTATCTACTCTCGGATTGCCGTTAACCAACACAGCTGCGTTTATTCTAGCGCCCCACTATGCTTCCTGTTAAAATTTTGGACTTGAAATTTCTACCTCGAGTTCGCAATGACTTACCAATGCCCTTTGTGTCACCAACCTTTATCTCAAAACGATCGTACGTTTAAGTGTGAAAAGAACCATCAGTTCGACCTAGCGAAAGAAGGCTATGTCAATTTGATGCCTGCGCACCACAAACGCTCAAAAGATCCAGGTGACAACAAAGAGATGATGCAGGCACGTCGTCGTTTCCTTGAAGGTAACCACTATGACCCAATGCGCCATGCGGTGGTGACATTGTGTTCTCGCTATCTACCAGCTGAGGCACCTAGCCTATTGGATATTGGTTGTGGCGAAGGGTATTACACCAACGAAATTGCTGTGAATCTTCAAGAAAAGAATGGTGCGACTTTTGGCCTAGACATTTCTAAGATTGCTATCAAATACGCCGCTAAACGCTACCCTGCTGTCGACTTCTCAGTTGCATCAAGTCATCGCCTACCCTTTGCTGAAAGCAGCTTAGACGGCATTCTACGCATTTATGCGCCTTGCAAGGCTGAAGAGTTACAACGCACCATCAAAGATAATGGTGTGGTGATCACCGTGACACCAGCTAGCCGACACCTGTATCAACTGCGTGATGTAATTTATGATGGCGTTCGTTTGCACGATGAAAATCCAGAAGTGATCGAAGGTTTTACGCTTGAGCACCAAGAGCAACTAAACTATATGATGGAACTATCGGGGTCAGATGCATTCGACCTGCTACAGATGACGCCGTTTGCTTGGAAGGCGAGTGAAGAGTTTAAACAACAACTCACCGAGGCAGAGCAATTCAACTGTGAAGCTGACTTTATGCTACGAGTGTACCGCAAACAAATTTAATTGATATTGATTATCGTTTGCATTGAAATCTTATCTTGCCTCCTTTAGTATGCGTGTTCTTCAAGGAGGCATTTCATGCAACGTATTATTCTTATCGGATTAGCTACTCTTCTCACGGCTTGTGCTAGTCAACCTGCAAAAGACACTTCTCAAAAAGTGGCTCAAACGGAATCCGTTTCCACATTCTATGACTACCAGTTCGCTTCTCCACAAGGCGAAACACTTTCTCTCGATGCATTACCCGAGCAGCTGATTGACGCTGATGTGGTACTAATTGGCGAATGGCACACGCATTCTGCCATTCACCGCTTCCAAACCGACTTCTTAAAAGCGCGCCGCAACGCAACATCAAACATTGCGCTTTCAATGGAACAATTCACTCGAGAGCACCAAGCCACACTTGACCAATACTTAAACGGCGAAATTGGCGAACAAATTCTCATGTCTCAAGCGGCAGCTTGGCCAAATTACGAAAGTGATTACCGCGCGTTAGTTGAGTTCGCAAAAGCCAACGACGTCGATGTTATTGCGGCAAATGCACCAAAGCCATTCGCGCAGTGTATTGGCCGTAAAGGATTGCCTTACCTAGACCAATTATCGACCGAGCAACGCCAATGGATTGCTGCCGAAGTGAATACTGGCGATAGCCCTTACAAAGAAAAGTTCATGGCTTCTATGCACCACGGTACGCCAGAGCAAACAGAAAAACAGTTTGCCGCTCAGGTAACCTGGGATGAAACCATGGCTGAGTCGATTGTGGATTACCTAGCATCAAACCCTGATAAACAAGTAATTCATGTGGCTGGCAAGTTCCACACCGAGGGTGGTTTAGGGACGGCGGCATCAATTCTACATCGTAACCCTGATTTGAGAATTGCCATCATCAGTCCAGTTGAAGAAATCTCATCGGATAGCAGTGACTACCAACTAAAAGTGCTTTCTCCACCGGCTCGCTTTGTTAAGAAAGAGAACCGAATGACGGCATACAAGCACCTGTCAAAACGCAGCGCTAGCCTAGAGTGTGAGTAAGGTCTGTTGATCCACTCTTCTAAGCTAAAGAGTCGATGGGCTAATCCTAGATAATTAGCCCATCGTCAAAACTTGATCACGTTCCCATCATTCATCCTAACTCTATCTAAATCAAACATTCTTATCGGCACAAGACTTGCTTAGTAAATAGACGATTTAACCAAGCAGACGAAAATGTAATGTGCGAATAAAAAACATCACTATCGATGATTAATTGCACAAGTTTTTCACACCTCTGCCGATACTATATTTAAGGATAGGTAAGGAGAGCGATATGACGCCAGTAGGAACGAGTAATACTCAGCTGTATTCACCTTCGCAAATGAATGCACAAGCTAAAAGCACTGAAGCTGAAAAGCCTGCGCCGCTTAAGGTTGAGCAAAATACCGTGAAGCTTTCTGATGAAGGCAAAGCCCTATTATCTGCACTTAAAGAAATCGATAAAGAAGCCAAGAAGGTCGAAGCTGAAAACGCGACCGTTACCGATAAGGTTGAGTCATTTGCTCATGGCGCTCTAGGTATGGATCACCCAGATAAGATTGAAGAAGAGGACGATGGTTCTTATTCAGCAGGGCAATACTTATCCGCTGCGGCAACCGTTGGTGGCATCCTACTCGCTTTAATCTAACTTTATCCCCTGTTACTGCACCTTCCTCTCTGCATTAAAGCGATTTGTCGTCACGACAACAGACCCGATTTGGTCTAAAAAACGAGTTCATTCCATAATTCCGCTCTCATTTTAATGGAATAATACTCGTGAAAAACACTTTTGAGCTTATTGATAAGCCTACTTTCTTTGGTGCGATTGCACTCCTACTCACGATAGTTTTCCCGCTCATTTTGTTCCCTGCACAGGGCGCAGACTGGATTGCGGTTGCGAAAACATTCATGACAGACCAACTTGGATTTTTATATCTTGCGCTAGGCCTCGCTGCCTGTGCATTTATGGTTTACGTTGTGTTCAGTGATATGGGACAAATTAAACTGGGCGAAGCTGATGAAGAGCCTGAATTCAAAACAGCATCATGGGCTGCAATGCTATTTTGTGGCGGTATCGGTGCAAGTATCTTGTACTGGGGCTGTATTGAGTGGGCTTACTACTACCAATCACCGCCTTTCCAACTAGAACCTGGCAGTGAAGAAGCGGTTCGTTGGGCTGCAACTTACGGTTTGTTCCACTGGGGACCAATCGCGTGGTCTATCTACCTGATCCCTGCGATTCCTATCGCTTACCTCTTCTATGTACGTAAACAGCCAGTTCTAAAAATTTCTAGCGCGTTAATGCCTGTTCTTGGTGAACACCGCAGTAAAGGCGTACCTGGAAAAATCGTCGATATCCTATTCATTTTCGGTCTACTGGGTGGCGCCGCGACAACACTAGGTTTAGCAGCACCTCTCATCACTGAAGGCCTGAACCACCTATTCGGCTTACC
This sequence comes from Vibrio sp. 10N.222.49.A3, assembly GCF_041475145.1. NCBI lineage: Bacteria > Pseudomonadati > Pseudomonadota > Gammaproteobacteria > Vibrionales > Vibrionaceae > Vibrio > Vibrio sp. 10N.222.49.A3. The sequence goes on along the minus strand of NZ_JBFRVM010000046.1, from coordinate 3,224 downwards.
TAAAAATAACCTTACGCAAGCAATGGTACTTTTAGTTTGTACGGCAATTTTTGCTTACTCTTCTTATGCTGGCTTGGAAAAAGGCATCAAGATCCTGAGTAACATCAATTTCTGGGGTGCAATGGGTTTACTGACTTTCGTTCTGATCGCCGGTCCAACAATCTTCATGCTAGAAACAGGCTTAGACTCTATTGGTCGTCTACTGTCTAACTTCTTCGTGATGGCAACGTGGGCTGAACCATTTGGTGGTTACGGTACCTTTGAGAACACGCACTTCCCACAAGACTGGACCATTTTCTACTGGGCATGGTGGCTAGTATTTGCACCAAGTATGGGCCTGTTTGTTGCGCGTATCTCTCGCGGAAGAACCATCAAACAAATGGTGTCAGGTTCAATTTTCTTTGGCTCTCTAGGTTGTTTCTTGTTCTTCATGATCTTAGGTAACTATGGCCTATCACTACAACTTTCTGGTGAACTAGATGTAGTAGCGATTTTGAATGCAGAAGGCGCTACCAAAGCTATCTTCTCGATGCTTGCGCAACTGCCAATGAGTACACTAGTTATCGCGGTATTTACGCTGCTGTGTATTATTTTCACTGCAACGACATTTGACTCAATCTCATACATCCTAGCGTCTGTTGTGCAAAATAACGTGACCGAAGAGCCAATGCGTTGGAACCGTATGTTCTGGGCATTCACACTGTCGTTCTTGCCAACGATTCTGATGTTCTTGGGTGGTCTAAGTACGCTACAAACGGCAGCAATAGTTGGTGGCTTACCGCTACTGGTGATCTCTGTGATGCTGATGATTTCAGCGGTTCGTGCAACGAGCCTCGATCTACGCCATCAAGACGCGTACATCGAGCCAACGATCAATATCGAAGAACTACCAGATATGGACCCTTGGTCTGCAGAAGGTATGGCACTGGCTCAATTTGAGAAAGAAAGAGATGCAGCACAAGAAGCTGCAGAACTTGAGCGTGTTGCTTACACAGAACTTGCCGCAGTGAAGAAAGAAATTCGCGCTTATGTGCTAGAACAAGGTGCACAAATGGAAACTCACGAGTTACCAGAGAACCTACAACAAGCACTTGAGCAGGCCGAGAGTAATCTTAGTGCCGCACAAGCGAAAAAAATCGAGTTATCTGAGCAAGCTCAGAATGCTCGTATCACGTTCAACCAGGTGGTTGCAGACTTACCGCTTGCTTGACATTAGCCATGACGCAGTCCATTGATTTGGACCCTCCTAAATACGACAAAGGCTCACAGAAATGTGAGCCTTTTTTATTCGGGTGATTGACTAATCATCGTTAACTAGCGATTCGGGTGGTTTAATACGTGGTCTTACCATGCACTTAAATCCTAATATATCAATAAGTTAGAAGGATAAACATCGATAAATGGCGGCAAAGTGTCTACACCAACTATACTATGCCTTTACACATATTCAGATCACCCAGTGATGACTATAATCTGACTAAAGGTTCAAACCAGAATAAAAAAACGACTTTCAAAGTCACGACAAATACACTATAGAACGAGGTTATTTTTTCTCTCTAAAGTAGCCATCCCGCATAACATCAGGTTCACCAGCCCAGATCCGTTTTTGAGTCCAAGGCTTAGCCCTACTAGTCCAGAAACTATGTTCTGCCGGCAAGCCCAGAACCAAAAAGCCAAGAGAGTTCATATATACACTGCCTGATGATATATATGGTTCAGCTTGATTTATCTGCTCTCCAATAACGCCTATTTTCAACCAACCCTCTTTATCAAAATTGCTTTTGGGGTAGTCAGAAAAGAAACGTTCCATCACGGCTGATAAGGCAGCACGAACCTGTCCTTCTGGAAGGTCTTTTGGTAATTGCCTCATTAAGGCCATTTGAGCCAGGCTCTGGAAAGCACTAAAACGATAGACAGATGAGCGACCTACAATTGGATAAGTACCTTCTGGTGAAATCATACGTTCCAACACTGCAGCATAGCGTGACGATCTCTGCAGTACCTTTTCGTAATACTTTTTACCCAATGAATGTTCATGTTTCTTAAGTACTGTCAATATATCTATAAGCATGGGTTGAATAACATAAGAGTTATAATAATCACGGTGGAATTCTGGGCCATCAGAATAAAAGCCATCTCCCACATACCATTCCATATGCTTTACAACACCAAACTCTATCCGGGCTACCTGAGCTTCCCCCGTAACTTCGAGTAAGAACGTCTCTACCATTGCTCCAAATAGCAGCCAGTTACTATAAGACGTATCTACAATGTTATTAACCTTACGCATTGCGACAATGACATTCTGCTTATCTTGCTCAGGCAAACGCTGCCATAGTTGTTTTGGTGCACGCAGGAATGCCTGGGCTAGATAGGCCGAATCTACCAGTGGCTGCTTATCAAAATCAAAATTCATATAATCAGGTGATTGAGGGTTTACAGCATTACTAACTGCCTTATGTGCAAGAAGAATATATTTTTCCCTTAGCTTGCCTTCTTCGGTATCGTCAGGCCCTAGTTCTAGCCATGGTGCCATACCTGCCATCAGACGGCCAAATGCCTCTAGTGGAGCAAACTTGCTTCGAACGCCATAACCTTTCTTAAACGGTCCCTGTATATTTGGTATAGACTTTTTGAGAGTTTCTTCACTAAGAGAAACTAAAACGGGATCGGCCATTCGATTTAAGTTCTCAATCCACCGTTCTCGGCCCACATCCGCGCTCGCAGCATGACTGACAGATGTTAATAAACACCCTATAAGAAACATTTTTATGTAAAAATTTAACATAGTTTTATCTAATCTAATTAACCCAAAATATTAAGAATTAAAGAGCCGAAGTTGTCGGCTCTTTAATTGCTTTCTCTTTTTTCATTGTACAGTATCACATTACACAAAGGCTAACCCGTGCTAGGCAAGATTGCCAGAAAAAACCATGTAACTTCGAATGCTAAACCCATTGTCGAAACAGTGAGCTATTCACAAGCGGTTAGCCCTCACCCCTGCCAGGGTCTGTTAGGGTGGTTTAAAACGCTCAACAATTAACTTTAAAAGTTAATTATACCCGTTCAACTTGAAAATGCAGGCTTCAACATCTGAAAATTATCCGTAATTCTGGATACAAGTGAGCCTGCAATTTTTGGTAGCGTCACATTAAAAAACTTTTTGATAGCAGAGGTGAATGCTGCTTTTGAGGGGGAAGTAAGTGTTATTCCTCACATGCTCA
>NZ_JBFRVM010000045.1:0-15920 GCF_041475145.1 Vibrio sp. 10N.222.49.A3 | reverse complement strand
TGACTGGAGCAGATCAATCTTTAAACAACCCTGTCTTTAGACAACCCCCTCACACCCCAACACAGTCACAAACGCATCCAAATATTGCTCAATGGTCAGATCCGCAGATACTGGCGGCAGCTCTACGGTAATACACGGTAGGTTTCTTTCTTGGCACCATGTGCCGAATGAGCCTGGGGTTTCGTAATCAACGTCTTCGACGAGTGGTAGGTTGAACTGCTTGCCTAGCCAAGTGGCGAGTTCTGATTGAGTTGGGTCGTCGACCATGGCGAGTGGTTCGTGGAAAGAGATGACGAATTTAGGCTTACGCTGTTCGATGAGGTTGATGAGCGATTGCACTTCCGGTTCAAGCAGATTGGCTTGTCCCGTTTTAACTTTTACATCTCTGACTGGGGTGTGAGAACTCCAGCGATAGACGGTGCCGTTTTCTGTCCAGTTTTGAGTCGGAAAGGCGCGGTTTAAATCGACTTGGTTAGCGTTGGCGCGAGTGCCTAGTTGATTGCCGTCTGGGTTCATCGATAAGATCACATCGTGTCGCAAGTTGGCGGCAGGTAAGCTTCTTAGCGCGCAAGATAAACCCGCGATAGATGCGGTTTCATCACCGTGTGTGCCCGCTAAGATCAGCCCGCGAGATTCGCTTTCGATTTGCGCGGGGAAATAGAGCAAAGGTGCACCCAACACCGATTTTCCATATGACAGCGGCTTTATCGAAAACGCAGCTCTTTCCGTTCTTGGAATTAAACTCACCTTAATCTCCTGATTGATCAAGTACTATCAAGTATTCACTATTGGCTATATTAATCATTAACTAAGTCCATTAGATGAACCCCTTTAAATAAACCATAGCGTCAAAACTCGTCAACCGTCGCATTGTTAATTTTATTACTTGCTTCAAAGATAGGCTAGGAGAGCAAACAAACATGGATTTTAAAAAACATTCAACGGCTTTACTCATTTCATCTTTATTGACCCCTTTTATCTCAGTGACTGCCGTTGCTGAAACCTTACCTGCTGGTGTTTCACTGGCAAAAGACCAACATTTGGTGCGAGCCAATGATGCAGAAGCTGCGACACTCGATCCGGCAAAGGCAGAAGGCTTGCCTGAAATGCACATTCTACGTGACCTGTTTGAAGGTTTAGTGATCCAAGATCGCGATGGCAACATCACTCCAGGTGTCGCGGAATCTTGGGAAACCGAAGACAACCAGACGTTTGTATTCCACTTGCGTAAAGATGCGCAATGGTCGAATGGCGATCCGGTGACAGCCGATGATTTCGTGTATGCGATAAGACGCGCGGTTGACCCGAAACTCGCTTCGCCAAATGTGTGGTATCTCAAGCTTACTCAAATCAACAACATCGCTGATGTAGCTGAAGGTAAGAAGCCCGTTGAAGAGCTCGGTATCACGGCTGTTGATAAGCATACGGTGAAATTCGAACTCGATAGCCAAGTGCCATACTTTGTGGCGATGACAGGCCATACTTCAATGATGCCCGTTCACAAGGCAACGCTAGAAAACAGCGATAAGCCGTGGAGCGATCCGAAGCAGTTTGTTGGCAATGGTGCGTTTGTTTTAGGCGAGTGGGTGGTTAACGAGCGCATTGAACTGGAGAAGAACCCTAATTATTGGGACAGTTCAGATACGCACTTAACCCAAGTGACTTACATTCCGTTTGAGAACCAGAATGCGTCGATTAATCGCTATGCGGTGGGCGAGGTCGATATTACGTCTGATGTGCCGACACACATGGCGCAGCAGCTAAAAATGAAATATCAAGACGCGTATACAGCGGTACCTTTATTGTGTACTTACTATTACGCGTTCAATACCACGCGCCCTCCGTTTGATGATGCGCGAGTGCGTAAAGCGGTGTCTTATTCCATGATGCGCAATGTGATTACTAATGGAGTGACTCAAGTAGGTAACTTACCAGCTTATACCTTTGCTCATGAATACACGGCAGGTTTTGATGCCACTCAACCTGAGTACAGTACATGGATTCAAAGGGACCGTGACCAAAAGGCGAAAGAGTTGCTGAAAGAAGCCGGATACGATGCTTCTAACCCGCTAGATTTTAAATTGCTTTACAACACCAGTGAATCGAATAAGTCGATTGCGGTGGCGATTGCATCTATGCTGAAAAGCAATCTAGGCGCGCAAGTTGAGTTGGAAAACCAAGAGTGGAAGTCTTACTTAGTGTCACGTCGACAAGGTGATTTTGATGTGATGCGAGCGTCTTGGTGTGGTGATTACAATGAAGCGTCGACCTTCTTAAGCCTTCTGCGTTCTGAATCTTCAGGTAACTTTGCTCGTTACAACAACGACAAGTACGACTCAGCAATGGATAGCGCATTGGCTGCAACTAATGAGCAAGAACGCCAAGGTTTCTATGACCAAGCGGAGCAGTTACTGGCTGAAGATATGCCGATCGCGCCAATCTACTACTACATGCAGGCTCGTCTAGTGCGACCAAGTGTTGGCGGCTTTGCGAAGAATAACGTTGAAGGCCGCATCTATTCTAAGGATCTTTATATCAAGCAGTAAAAAGCTTTGAACATTATATAAATATAAATCCCCATTCGCTGACAAGGCGAATGGGGTAGGGGGTAGTAATTTTATCTTCTAACTTGTTTCAGGCTTTAAATAGCCACCATGTCCGCGGCTTTCTTCATCGCTTCCTTGGTTGAACACTCAATCACGTTCGCGTTAGCAAAGCGGTGAGCGTCTTTCACTTGAATATCGTGAGCCAAGATAACCAGTCTCGCGTTCGCTACATCTAGGTCGCTGATGCGGTTCTGAATACCGTTTTGACCTTGAGTTTCTACCTTAATCTTAAGGCCTGCTGCCAAGCCTGCTTTTTCCAGTGCTTTCGCTGCCATGAAGGTGTGTGCAACACCAGAAGGGCAACATGTTACGGCTACGATGTCGTACTCGCCTTCGCCTGCTACAGGAGCTGTTTGAGCTTGTACTGGCGCTTCAACCATGTCTTCTTCTGTTTCAACCGCTACTGGCTTCCAGAAGCCAACGATAACCGCCGTAGTTAGTGAACCTAGCGCAATACCGACCACGTACATTGGAATGTTACTTGATACTGGTGCTGTGATTAGGCCGCCCCAAGGTGCGTGTAGTAGAACGTCTGTCATGAAGCCGAATACACAGCCCACGATACCACCGGCAACGATTGAAGGAAGTACGCGCATTGGGTCATTCGCTGCGAATGGGATAGCACCTTCAGAGATACCGATAGAACCCATGATTGCTGCTGCTTTACCTGCTTCTTGCTCCTGTTTAGAGAACTTGTTTTTGAATAGGAAAGTCGCCAATGCCATACCTAGAGGTGGTGTACAAATCGCGATGCCTACACCGCCCATTAACCAAGGTTGAGTGTCTACTTGAGTTTGAGCAAATAGCGTTGCTACTTTGTTGATAGGGCCGCCCATATCAAACGCCGTCATACCACCAAGGATTGTGCCCAGAACCATCTTAGACGCGCCAGCCATTGAAGCTAGGAACTCGTTCATTGAAGACATGAACAGTTTGATTGGCTCACCAATGCCCCACAGTACGATGCCGGCAGAGATTAACGTGCCTAGAAGCGGGTAGATAAAGTAAGCACCTAGCGCAGTCATGTTGGTAGAAAGCGGGATCTTCTTAAGTTGGAACACCACGCCACCGGCGATAAAGCCAGCCACGATACAACCAAGGAAGCCGCCGCCCATGTCAGCCATGATGCCAGAAGAGATCATCGCAGGTGCCAGTGCTGGTTTATCTGCAATTGAGTAACCAATAAAGCCGCCAAGAATGATTGGGAAAAGAACAAGGCCTTTGATACCGATATTAGAGATGTCTGCTAGCAGGCCGTCTGCAGGTACAGCACCTTTGCCTGATGCCATTACCGCTAAAGCCAATAGAACACCACCGGCTACGATGAAAGGCAGCATGTGTGATGTACCGAAAAGCAGATGGCCTTTCATGGTACTGAGGATTTTTTTATAGTCGCTACTACTATTTTTATTGCTAGTATTGGTAGCTTGATTTGCTAGGGTACTCATAATTTTCTACGCCTTATGAATTAATTAAAATATTAAGGATTTGATGTTCATCTTTTGCGTTATGGATATTCTGGATAAATTCATCGCTGAATTTTCCAAACAGTTCTTGTAGTACATAAATATGATGGTCAGCACCGTTGTCTGGTGATGCGATCATAAAAAATACGGTTGGGTTGATGCCGTCTTCATCGCCATACTCAATGCCTTCACGCTTAACACCGACAGCGATTGCTGGCTCAGTGACAGCCTTGCTTTTTGAGTGCGGATAAGCGATACCGTCCATTGAGGTAATGCTTTGAGATTCACGAATTTCGATGTCTGCCAAGAAGGCTTCTTTATTACTGATTCGATTGTTTTCAAATAACATGCTTGCCAATTCTTCAAACAGTTCTTTTTTATTATTCGCTTGAAGGTTGTTATTAATTAAGTTGACGTTAGTTAGCTGTGTGATCATTTATTAACTCATTCACTATTGAAGTTCTTGAATTAAAATTAATGGATTAACCCGATTCGCGAAATAGCAAATAAAAGCCCTTCACTGTACATTTGTATCCAGCAAAATTAAGTGTGATTTGCATCATTAATGCAGTGTGAGATAGGTCATATTTGATGGCGTTTTTGATACGCCGACTGGTCTCATCAGAAACAAAAATGCCCCGCAACAGCAGGGCATAGATAGCGTGTGATTAGTGGTGATGGAGCTAGCTGTAAGCGCGCGCCACACGTCCAAAGCAGTCCAGTTTGTAACTCTCAGCATAAGCAGGAATAAACACCGACTGGCCTTTCTCTATCACGCAGGTTTCACCACATTGATGAGTGAGCACCATAGATTCGTCGAGTGGCAACAGGATCTCGGCACCTTCGGTCGTGATCTGTCGTTGATGTGAGTTTTGCACGATAGAGAACTTAAAATCTTCGACTGGAATTTGGTATTCCATCACATCACCTTGCTCAATCGGGCTGAGCAATAATCTATCCGCAGGCTTTTCATTAAATCGAGTACAAGAAACCAGTTCGTTCACGTCCATGTACTTAGGCGTTAACCCGGCACGCAGCACATTGTCTGAGTTCGCCATGATTTCTAAGCCTGTACCCTTGATGTAAGCGTGGGGAGTCTCGGCATCCAGATACATGGCTTGCCCCGGCTTTAAGGTGATCACGTTCAATAGCAGCGGAGCGAACAAGCCGACATCACCTGGGTATTGAGCTTCCAGCTCTGAAATCAACTGAAACACAGGTGTATCTGAAAGCTTGGCCTTCATCAGTAACATAGTCAGCGCCATGCCTTTTTGTTCTCCTTGCAAAGACAATAAGCTCGCGAAGAAACTCGCTAAACCATTGGGGGTTTGATCGCCCGCGAGATCGTTTACCATCGAATGCAGCTCTGGAATATCGAGGTAGTGGAAGTGCTCAAGAATCTCGCTGATTGATCGAAAACCATTCATCGCGGTGTAGTCTGTTAGGGCATACACCAGTTCTGGCTTGTGGTTGGCATCCTTGTAGTTACGGTTCCCCGCTGTCATCGGAATGCCTTGCTGCTCTTCTAGTGCATAGCCAGATTCCGCTTGCTGCTTGTTCGGGTGTACTTGAACCGAGAGCGCTTTCTCAGCAGCTAACACCTTGAATAGATATGGCAGCTCACCAAAACGACTTGCTACTTTCTCGCTTAAAAACAGGTTTAGGTTCTTAGAAATCAAGCTCGATAATGTAGTCTGCTGCCCGTTATCAGTGACCATTGAGCAACCATTCGGGTGAGCACCCATCCAGATCTCCGCTTGCGGTTCACCAGATTGGTTATCAATACCAAACAGTTGGCTAAACGAAGAAGGACTACCCCATGCGTAGTTTTGAATCACGTTAGTCATAGGGTAGAAAAAGCGTTGTACGAACGAGTCGTTCGCTAAAGAAAAATCAGACATCGAAATCACCATGAAGGGGAACATGGCTTGAGCTCTACTCGACCTATTGAAATGCGAGTAGAAGGGCTCAAGCCATTGGAGTTGAAATGGCTTAAGCCGCTGCTGTCGTTAGCTTGGCTTTGCGTAGATTTTTAAGCGCGATACAAGTAACCGCAGTCACACCCGCACCTGATGCCATGCACAGAAGTGCCAGCATTGGGTAGTTCATTGCGCCTAGTAGAGCAACAACCGGACCACCGTGAGCAACGCTGTTGGTGATACCGAATGAGAACGCCATAACAGCTGCCGTCATTGAACCAAGCACGTTGGCAGGGATAACCGACATTGGATCTTGAGCCGCGAAAGGAATCGCACCTTCAGAGATACCCACCAAGCCCATTGCGCCTGCTGCCTTACCTGCTTCGATTTCAGAAGATTCGAATAGGTCGAACTTACGGCCAAGTCTGGTTGCGATAGCCATACCCAATGGAGCGACAGGAATTGCACATGCCATTGCACCCATGAACTGAGTTTGACCGCTGGCAATCATGCCGACCGAGAATAGGAATGCCACCTTGTTGAATGGGCCGCCCATATCGAAACCGGCCATGCCACCAAGGACGATGCCAAGCAGAACCACGTTGCCTGTGCTCATGCTCGTTAGTAGTGCAGTAAGAGCATCCATCAGCCCAGCGATAGGTGCGCCGATAACAAAAATGAACAGACCTGCGATGAACAAAGAGCCAGTGATCGGAGCGATCATGATAGGCACAAGCGGTTGAACGAATTTGTGGTAGTTAAACGAGGTAATCCATTTAACGAAGTAGCCGACCAATAGACCGGCAATGATTGCGCCGATGAAGCCTGTACCTGCGTCAGCGCCGTAGAAAGAACCGTTGTTGGCAATCCAACCGCCAATCAAACCTGGGGTTAGAGCAGGGCGGTCAGCAATCGCGTAAGCAATGTAGCCCGCCAAGATTGGGATCATCAATGTGAAGGCAACCACACCGACTTCTAGAATTTGGTTCCACATGCTGCCAGCAGGAATCGCCATGCCTGATTCACTTGGCTCACCGCCAATGGCTAGTGCTAGGGCAATCAAAAGGCCGCCAGTCACCACGAATGGGATCATGTGAGATACGCCATTCATCAAGTAACGATAAAGGTCTGAACGCGCTTGTGAGGCTTTTTCTACAACAGATTGGTTGGTCGGCGTTTGTTCAGCTTGGTAACTAGGTGCATTAAGAGCTTGCTTAATCAAGCCTTGCGCATCTTTGATTGGCGCTTTTACGTTGGTGCTAATGACACGTTTTCCGGCAAAGCGAGCCATGTCGACCTGTTTATCACAAGCCACGACAATCGCGTCTGCACGTTCGATCTCTTCTTGAGTCGGGCTGTTTTTAACACCAATAGAACCGTTAGTTTCGACCTTGATGTCGTAGCCAAGAGCCGCTGCGCCTTTCTCTAGTGCTTCAGCGGCCAAATAAGTGTGTGCAACGCCAGCTGGGCAACCGGTCACACCAATGATGAAGCCTTGTTTCTCAACGTTGTTTTCCGTTTCTGATGGTTCAGGTTTGGTAAGCAGTAGCTCTAACGCCGCTTGTTCAGAGTCGGCATTCATGAAGTTTTCGATGAAACCTTCTTCAATCAGTTTTGAAGAAAGCTCTGCCAGTACTTCGATGTGGTGATTATCACCGCCATCAGGAGAGGCAATCATGAAGAAGAGTTTTGATGGCTGACCGTCATCGGCGCCGTACTCGATGCCCTGTTGATGGACGCCGATAACAACCGCAGGTTTGATCACCGCGCTGCTTTTCGCGTGTGGCAGGGCAATGCCTTCTTCAAATCCGGTATTGCCTTGTTCTTCTCTCGCCTTAATGTCGGCAAGAAACTGTGCTTTGTCTGAGATTCTGCCTTGTGCGTACAGCACGTCTATCAGCTCTTTAAATACGTCTTCTTTTGAATTAGCGCTAAGCGAAAGCTTAATCAAATCTTGATTGATCAATGTCGTGATCATAATGAACCCCTACTCTGTTTTTATTTTGTTAGGGGTATTCTGGAATCTACGGCTTACCTTCTGTAGTGAAGAAAAAATGCATTTACTGGATGATTGTTGCGTTATAAATGGAGTGTGATTTTGATCGGTAGAGTGAGCGTTTTTAGGGCGGTGTTGACAGAGTTTAAGATGTGTTGAGGCTTTTATTTATAAGGGCTGTAGCGCATTTGTTTATCCAGTCAGAAACGTGCTAGGTCAGTTTCGTTACTGGAAATTTATTTCCGTGACTGGATTTTTGTAACCTAGATCTCAAATTGTGATTTTGCTCAATAGCGCTATGTTTCACTAAGGGGTATATCTATTCTCGTAGCCTTATTGCTGCCCACTAGAGTTCGAATAATGATATTTCATGACTTAATCTCGTCTGTGTTAAATGAGCGAGAACCATTTCACAACATCTGGTTTGCTGGAGATTTTCACACGCCTTCAGCATGCAGTTATCAGGTGAATTTTCCGCGCTTAGAGTTAGTGCTAGACGGAGAGTATATTAATGAAATGGAGAGTCATGATCGCAAAATAACCAACGTTATCGCCAAAGCCGGAGACGCAATTTTCATCCCACCGAACTGCTGGAATAAACCTAACTGGGATACCGACTGTTCGGTGTTGAGCATGCTATTTGGTCGTCGTCAGCTTGGTTTAAGTTTGGTGAGTAAGCGTAAAGGCGAGGAGAGTTTTTACGATATTCAAAAGCACAGTATTCAGACTCGTTCAGGGTTTGCGATTGATAACATTCTGGAGGCGCTCAGCTCACTAGCGCGCGAGAGTAACAAGCAGCCGATGGATGAGTTATTACTGCAAGCTCTATTGCAATACAGTAAAACCATGCTGGAAGCGCCCGTAGAAAAATCTCATAGCCGAGTACAGGATGTGTATCAGGGGATTTGTATCTACATTCAAGAGAACTTCCACCGCCAGATCACCCGAGACAGCATTGCCTCGCGCTTTAGCATTTCATCCAATCACTTGTCGCGAATGTTCCGTCAACAAGGCCACATGACGCTAGCAGAATACATTACCCGAGTTCGTGTCGACCGCGCTAAGTTCATGCTCAAGAAGTACAACTTCAAGCTCAATGAAGTGGCTGTGCGTTGTGGTTTTAAGGATGTGAACTACTTCTGTCGAGTATTTAAGAATCGCACCGGAAGAACGCCGACTGAATATCGTGGTTCTATTTAGTTAAGCCGTCTTTTTAAGTCGGAGTGTATTTTTTGTTGAGCCGTATTTTTGAGTGAGTAGCCTTAAAGCAGGCGAGATGATATGTACATCAACAGTGCTTGCAGATCGACACTGCTTCTGGTTTTTTGCAGACGTTCATTGACCTGATCGTGGAGCAGGTTTCGCGTTAAATTGGTGGCTGCAATAATATGTTCTCGTTGTGGCTTGGTTGGCAGTACTAAAGCGATAGCTACGTGTACTTGGCCAATTTGAGATGCCCAGTCAATCGGGTTGTCACTGACGATCACCGCGATCGAGAGATCTTGAGTAGATTCAAACATCACATGGGGCAGTGCGATACCTGGTGACACGCAGGTTGAAGAGCGTTCTTCTCGCTTAATGAAAGCCAAAATCAGCTCATCTGGATCTTGTGGATAAACGAGGTGAGCGAGCCCTTTCAAGCACTCAAATTTTGTCAGTTGAGTTTGCGCCTTAGCGTGGTGCCACTTGATGTCACAAGGCGGGCATATCTGAGGCATACGCTGGATTAAGTCGTTCGAGAACTCATGATTCACTTGTGAGCCAACCATGTCGTAATGCTCAGCAATCACGTCTTTTATTACAAAACATGCGAGTTCAGCATCAATCCCTACCGCGGTTATCTGACACAAATCCCCCCGGAGTAAACCCACTTGTAACATCGCGACAGATTTGGAGAGATCAGCGGTTCGATTTTGAGTGATGTTGATAATGCGGATGTTGCTTTTGAACTTCTTCGCTAAACGAGTCAACGGCTGCGCGACGTGTGAGTTCGCGGCAGGATCGTCAACGAAGAAGGTGATCTGATATTCATTCATGAAAGGTTTAAGTTCGACAATGCTTGATAAAGACTTTATCGACACTCAATAACACTTCTTCCATGGGAATGAAGACGGTTTTCGCGGGGTCAAATCGGCTTGGTTGTTCGATGTCGATATCAGAGACGATCAACACTTTGTCTGCGAGGGTAATATCCTGGCCTGTCAGTAAGTTTTCAATCCCCATAGCGCCTTGAGTCTCAACCTTGATTGAAACATTGAATTTTGGGGCTGTTTTATTTAGTGCATCAGCTGCCATATAGGTGTGCGCAATGCCTGTAGGGCACGCAGTTACCGCTACAATTCTCATTATTATTCTCGGTGTGCTTAGATCGACAGTTTACTTGGATCGATGGGACTATCTGAATCTAGGAAGTTTATGGATTCCCGTTTTTAATTCAAAGGTGAACGTCACACTCTTGCTTCTTGGTTACAATTATCCAGTTAATGCACCTTTCGTCCTATATATCGAGCGGCCTTGCCTCGTTAGTCTTTTCATATTATTAACCTCTTTATCTCATTTACTTAAATTGGTACTCGGACGAGGCAGCACATGGACATCACTGACATTATAGAGCCGGAGATTATCTGTCTGGATTTAAAGGCAGACTCTAAACAGGCGGTATTTGAAGAGCTTGTCGAACTGCTTGACCGCGCAGGTAAGCTCTCCAATAAAAGTGAGTTCCTTGATGATATCTGGAAGCGTGAGGCCATTGGTAATACGGGCTTTGATGATGGTATTGCGATTCCACACGCGAAAAGCACTGCTGTAGCTAAACCTGCTGTGGCGGTAGGTATTAGCCGAACGGGTATCGATTATGGCGCAGACGGCGGTGAGCTGTCTGATGTGTTCTTCATGCTTGCTTCGCCCGATAACAACGATGACCATCATATCGAGGTGTTGGCTCAGATCTCGACCAAACTGATTGAAGATGACTTTGTTACAAAATTAAAGGCTGTTGAGTCGGTAGAGGAAGCTCAAGAGTTGTTTCTCGAAGTGAATTCTGAATCGTTCGATAGTTACGCCTCAAGCCATCATGAAGTGTATGTCGAGCCGCTCAGCCCTTGGGCTCAATCTCTTAATCGCCTCAAAGAACACCTGCTGTACGGCACGTCACACATGATCCCATTCGTGGTTGCGGGTGGGGTTCTGTTGTCTCTGTCGGTAATGATGTCGGGTCATGGCGCAGTGCCTGAGAGCGGTGTTCTGGCTGACATTGCACAGATGGGCATCGCGGGGTTAACCCTGTTTACTGCGGTACTTGGTGGTTACATCGCGTATTCGATGGCTGACAAACCGGGTTTAGCGCCCGGAATGATAGGCTCTTGGGTCGCGGTCAATCAATACAACACCGGATTCCTCGGTGCGATAGTGGTCGGTTTCTTCGCGGGCTTTGTGGTTAATCTACTTAAGAAGATCAAGCTGCCAGACAGCATGATCTCGCTGAGCTCGATCTTCATCTATCCACTAGTCGGCACCTTTGTTACCTGTGGTGCGGTGATGTGGGTGATTGGTTCTCCTATTGCCCAAGTGATGCTAGAGATGAACCAAATGCTGACTGGCATGGCAGGCTCAGGAAAAGTGGTGTTGGGTAGCATTTTGGGTGCGATGACGGCCTTTGATATGGGTGGCCCGATCAATAAGGTCGCAACGCTGTTTGCTCAAACGCAGGTGAATACCCAGCCATGGTTGATGGGCGGCGTCGGGATAGCAATTTGTACACCGCCATTAGGCATGGCTCTTGCCACTTTTATATCACCTAAGAAGTTCAAACGAGACGAACGAGAAGCCGGAAAAGCCGCAGGCATCATGGGAATGATTGGCATCAGTGAAGGCGCGATTCCTTTTGCCGCAGCCGATCCTGCGCGCGTTCTGCCTGCTGTTGTTGCTGGTGGCGTAGTTGGTAACGTGGTCGGCTTTATGTTCCATGTAGTGAACCATGCACCATGGGGCGGCTGGATTGTATTGCCAGTGGTTGATGGCAAGATTGGCTATATCGTCGGCACACTAGCAGGTGCTCTAACGACGGCTCTGATTGTGATACTGCTGAAAAAGAACGTGGTCGAAGGCGAAGCGAATTCTAATCAGTTCACGGGTGGCTCGGTAACGGAAGAAGGGCAAGCGGATGTATTGGCGATCACTTCTTGTCCATCTGGTGTTGCTCATACGTTTCTTGCGGCTAGGTCTTTGGAAAAGGCGGCTCATCATCTTGGGGTTCGGATTAAAGTCGAAACGCAGGGTGCCAACGGAATCGGCAATCGCATCACACAAAAAGATATTGAACGGGCGAGGTTGGTGATTTTTGCTCATGATGTGGCAATTAAAGAGATCGAACGCTTTGCGAACGTGAAAACCTTAGATGTCAGCACTAAGGAAGCGATGCTTAATGCGCAGGCGTTGATTATGAGAAAGGTATAACCGTTAAACTATAAGTTAATCATCTATAAAGTTAACTAGATCAAAACTAAAAAGACTCCGCTCTAGCCTTTAGCTAACAGTGGAGTCTTTTTGTATGGCTACAGATAAGTTCAGCTCTTAAAAAGGGTGGTACTTGAAGATGTCTTCAACCATTGAGTTGAGTAGTTCTATGTCATCGCAGGTTTTTGCATAAGTGCGTAGCCCTGCAATTTGAACCTGAACGTGGCGAGCAAGTTGAGTCGGTTTGCGTTCTTTGCTGATCTCACCAAGTTCTTGCGCTTCGGCAATCAGTTTGGCGAACTCGCCTTCCATGATTTTGAGTGATTTCTTGGCTTCTTCTAATAATTCAGCGTGCTCATCCGTCAGTTCAGCTACTGTTTTAGCCAGCATACACATGCCGTTAGGCGCGCTTTGTTTCGATTCGACAACGGCACGTTTTACGAAGTTTTCTAGTGCTTTGATTGGAGAGTCGGTTTCGCTGCGTAAGCGGTTCAGGTTGAGAATGCCGAGTTCGGTATAACGAGCTAATGTTTCTTTAAACAAGCCTTCTTTGCTGCCAAAAGCCGCGTAGATGCTGCCCGGACGCATATCAATCACGTCCTGTAGATTGCGCATAGAAGTTGCGTGAAAGCCCTTTTCCCAATACAGGTTAGTCGCTTTATCTACTACGTCTTGTCTATCGAACTTCGCTGTCTTGGCCATAACATCTACTTCATTAATCTGAACATATGTTCAATATTTTAAGATGAACACTCGTTCTAGTAAAGGAGTGTCTGGTTACTCTGGCAATCTCGCAAAGATCGATAGCATTAATCGGTAATAAAAAACTCTAATCATCAACAACTTCGACGGTTTTATGTTGTGCGCCGTAATAGGTACCTTCATCGATGGTGTACATCAGCGTTTCTTTGCACTCTGGGCAATCGAATTCTTCATTGGGTTCGATTGCTTCCTCTTCTACCCATTCCCATCCAATGTGTTCTTCGCAAGCGGGGCAATCCATAAAAATACCTCTCAGCTGTTGTCGCATATTTACTGCGAGCTTCTACTTAATAAGCTCGGCAGTATACATATTTGAGACTGAATATATAGATGCTCGTGAGTGAACAGCTTGGTAAGGGTTACACAGTGAGTGCTGGTCTACCACTTTATGATTATGCAGTGTGTGTCAATTTTTAGTCACTGCGTCAGAGAAATGTTGTTACACGTATTTTTCGTCTGGTTAAGTCAGATAGTTAACAGTTTTATTCATAAACCAATGAGTTTTATAAGGTTAAATGTTAACGTCCTCTGCGCTGAACTGTGTAGTTAGGTCATGGTTTACATAGGTCAGCTTGAATAATTATAGAGTCACAATTAAGGCGCACCCGTTAGAAGGAAGCCAAATTCGATGACTGAGAAGATTTGTTAGTTGTTAGGGAAATAATAATGAATTTAACCGATATGTCATTTAAGCAAAAAATCATCGCTTTGCTTATCTTACCGATCTTAGGGTTTTTATGGCTTAGTGTTTCTGCCATTTCAAAAGGCGTAGAAACCACCAGTGAAATGTCGTCATTAAACCAACTTACGCGTTTGTCGGTTGTGTACAGTGAGTTGGTGCACGAGTTACAGAAAGAGCGTGGTATGACGGCTGGTTTTATCGGGTCACAGGGAAACAAGTTTGGCAGTGAGCTAAAAGCACAAAGAATTAACGCAGACAGCAAACGCAATCAAAGAACCGAGTACTGGCAGTCTGAAGAAATCGGCTTATCGCAGATCGCGCGTCTGAATACTGAAATCAGCCAAAGTCTCAACCAAATTACTTCGATTCGCAATAGAGTGGATTCTCAATCAATTCCGCTTTCTGAAGCATTAGGTTACTACACCAAACTTAATGCTAAGTTATTGAGTGTATCTGCATTAATTGCTGAGCTAAGTACTGATGCCACCATCACGACAGAAACCATCGCCTACTATAACTTTCTACAAGGCAAAGAGCGTGCGGGTATCGAACGTGCGGTTCTCAACAACACCTTTTCTAAAAATGAATTTGGCCCGGGTATGTTGGTTAAATTCATCTCTTTGGTAACCGAGCAAAATACATATTTTGCGAACTTTGAAGTTTTGGGTAACCCAGATAACGTTGATTTCTTTAAACAGCAACTGAATGATCGCTCGGTGGCTGAAGTGGAAAAACTTCGTGATGTGGCTGAATCGAAAATGAGTGGTTTTGATGTCGATCCTGTTTATTGGTTTGCTCAATCGACGGCACGAATTGTTCAGCTGAAGAAGACTGAAAATCAGTTAGCAGAGTCTCTTATTACACTGACGGATCAGAAAACTCAGCAAGCTCAATCAGCAATGATGGGCAGCATTGTGATGTTTGTTGTGATCACTTTGTTCGCAACTTTTGTTAGCTTCAAAGCCATTACTGATTTAACGACTCGAGTTAAAGATCTAACGCGAGTGCTTTCTAAAGTCCGAAATGACAATGACTTAACCGTTCGTGCGACTTACGAAGGTAATAGTGAGCTGGGTCAAATCTCATCGTCGCTTAATGAAACATTAGAGAAGTTTTCTCAAGTTATCGATAACCTATCTCAATCTAGCCTGACACTTGCTTCAGCAGCAGAAGAGACGGCGCAAACTTGCCAATACAACTCAAGCACCTTAGTTGAACAGCAAGACCAGATTGGCTTGATTGCGACAGCAACAGAAGAGCTATCAGCGACGGTGAATGAAGTCGCGGCTAAAACACAGCAAACGGCAAGCTCAGCGAAGATCGCTGATGAACAATCACAGCAAGGTTTAAGCACGGTTCAACAATCTTATGAGTCGATAGAAACCTTGGCTTCTGAGATTAACGGCCTCGCTGAAAAAATCACTCATCTACACGAAAGCAGCAACAACATTAACAGTGTGATTGATGTGATTAAATCTGTTGCCGAACAAACCAATTTGTTAGCGTTAAATGCAGCGATTGAAGCCGCTCGAGCTGGTGAACAAGGTCGTGGTTTTGCTGTCGTAGCCGATGAAGTTCGTACTTTGGCTCAGCGTACGCAACAGTCCACTTCGGAAATTGAAGGCTTCATTAACTCGCTACAATCTGACGTACAGACAGCATTCAATGTGATTGATAACAGCAAGAAGATGTCTTCAAGAGCGGTTGAAGACTCACGAGGAGTAGAACAGACCCTGCAAGATATTTCAGGGGCTGTGAGCGAAATATTCAGCATGGCAGAGCAGATCGCAACCGCAACTGAAGAGCAAGCAGTAGTGACTCAAGATATTGCTCAGAACGTTGTCGCGGTAGAGCAGAAGTCGACAGAATCTACGACAGGCGCAACGCAAATTGCTGCAACAGCGAAAGAGCAGGCTGAGTTGGCAACATCGCTGAAAGAGCTCTCGAATACGTTTAAGAGTTAGCAACTCAGAGCTAGAAGCTTTCTATCGCATATAAAAAATGTCCCGCCTAGTGCGGTAATGCCGATCAGTT
>NZ_JBFRVM010000044.1:0-41849 GCF_041475145.1 Vibrio sp. 10N.222.49.A3 | reverse complement strand
TGAAAGTAAAAGCAAAATTTGCTTGGCGACCATAGCATTGTGGACCCACCTGATTCCATGCCGAACTCAGAAGTGAAACACAATAGCGCCGATGGTAGTGTGGGGCTTCCCCATGTGAGAGTAGGACATCGCCAGGCTTTAAATTTGAACACTTGTCAGCGACGACAAGTATTCCACTGCGGAGTGGTAGTTCAGTTGGTTAGAATACCGGCCTGTCACGCCGGGGGTCGCGGGTTCGAGTCCCGTCCACTCCGCCACTTATTCAGAGGTTCAGCTCTTTAAAACTGAAATAGGGGTGTAGCTCCAATTGGCAGAGCAGCGGATTCCAAATCCGCGTGTTGGGAGTTCGAATCTCTCCACCCCTGCCATATTTAAGGCTCTAGCAGAAATGCTAGGGCCTTTTTGCTTTCTGAAGCTAATTATACGCCATTAGCAAAGCAGCGGATTCTCCGGCTTGCCAAAATAGCGCGTGTTGGGAGTCTAAACCTCTACTCCTGCCACATACAAAGCCTCAGCAGAAATGCTAGGTTTTTTTACGTCTGTTGCTTCTTCGAAGCAATGTTGGGAGAACTAGGCGTCCTCCTAACTTACCAGTTTGGTTGAATCTCCGGAGTGCGACTCAGTCCTCCTCTGGCATATTTAAGGATCTAGACTGCACGCCCCGGTAGAAAGACTAGACCCTTCTTGCTACTGCATCAGATGTTCTATAGAGAAGTTTCGGTTCTAGAACATTGGTGTGCGAAGCTTTACTCTAATTACAATTCCTCTTCGATCGTGGTTCTCTTTCTACACTTTATTATGCTTTCAATACTTCACTTGAAAAGAAGGCCATGTATCTTTACTTAATTTATTTCCGTAAATGCTTTGTGTTTATCTTCGCTCGAATGCACTCAAACTGGTGGTTGCTTGTTGGCCTGTTTGGAAGCGTTAGGTACGACCAAGAGTCGTGATTGCAGATAGCAATCATGACTAAAGTAGTGGTCAGAGATAAGGGAGCAACTTGTAGGCTAGAGAGGCGTGCTTGTTGATGGACACAGGTACAAAAAAGGCCGCTTCTACTAAGCGACCTTCGTTTATATTTTTAGGTATTAATCCAATTCTTTCTCAGCTTGTTTCGCTTTTTCTATCATTGGAGTGATTGTTGATCCTTGAACCAGAATAGAGAACACAACAACAGCATAGGTCATAACGAGGATTATCTCTTTAACATCTATTGCTTTGTCTTCAATCACCCAGATACCTGAAGGGATTGAAAGTGCCATAGCTAGAGCTAAGCCTCCGCGTAGACCACCCCAAGTTAGAATCTTAGTCGACCATGGGTTGTAAGTTCTAAAGCGTTTGAATCCGATATAAGACAAGAAAACACTTAGATAGCGTGCACTCAATACTAGAGGGACTGCGAACGCCATCAAAATCCAATCTTCTTGGTGGAACTTGAATAGCAGCATAGACATACCAATCAATAAGAATAGTACGCCATTTAAGAACTCATCTATTAATTCCCAGAAATGGTCTAAGTGATCCTCACTCTCTTTCGAGAACCCAATAAAGCGCGTCCAGTTGCCAATCATGATACCTGATACCACCATTGCTAACGGTCCTGATACATGTAGGACTTCAGCAAAGGCATAACCAGCTGTAGGAATACCTATGGTTAATAGCAACTCCATCGAGTGGTCATCGGTGTTGCTGATTAGGTAATGGAATATTAAACCTAGAACAAAGCCATAGACGATACCACCGATAGCCTCTTGGACGAATAACATGGTCACGCTACCTACAGTCGGTGCTTCTGTGCCGAACGCAATGGTAAATAGGGTTACGAAGATCACTAGGCCAAAACCATCGTTGAATAGAGATTCTCCCTCGATTTGAGTAGAGATTCGTCTGGGAGCATCGAGCTTCTTCACTATTGCTAATACAGCTATTGGATCGGTTGGAGATATTAGAGAACCAAACAGTAAGCAATAAATTAGGTCAAATTGAATACCGATAAATTGACAAAACCCATAAAGTACAAAGCCAATAAAGAATGTCGAAAACAGTGTAGCACCAAGAGCGAGTACCGTTATTTCCCATTTCTGATCTTTTAGATTAGGTAACTTAATCCCCAAACCACCTGCAAAAAGTAAGAATCCCAGTATTCCTTTTAGGAGGAAGTCTTCAAAGTTGATACTGGCAACGGTTTCTGAAGCGATGTCAGCCAATTGGAACCAATTGTTTTGTCCCGCAATGATAATCAATAGAGATAGCATCATTGAGCCAGCTGTGATGGCGATGGTTGTCTGCATTTTACCAATTTTGGTATTCACGAAAGCAATAAGCATGGCTGCAGCGGACAAGAAGCATAAGGTGTAATAGACCGACATTGGGATTCCAATATGTAACAAAATATGAATATTAATTCTCGTTCTCTCATGCTCAAATAGCAAACATTTTTTTGTCATGACTTGGTTATTTACTTCATGTTTTAGACGTCTAGACTCCTTTCGAATGTGTGGTAGGATGGAGAGATAATTAAAGGAATGAGGTTGTATCGTGGGAAGTAATGTAAGGCAAAAGATTGACGCTCTGTTGAAGCAACGAATTTTACTGATTGATGGTGGCATGGGTACCATGATTCAGGATTATAAATTGGAAGAGCAAGACTATCGCGGTGAGCGATTTGCTGATTGGTATAGTGACTTAAAAGGTAACAACGACCTTTTGGTACTTACACAACCTAAGCTTATCAAAGATATCCATATGGAGTATTTGGAAGCCGGTGCTGATATCCTCGAGACCAATACCTTTAACGCTACAACCATCGCTATGGCCGACTATGATATGGAAAGTCTTAGCGAAGAAATTAACTATGCTGCTGCTAAGTTGGCTCGTGAAGCAGCAGATGAATGGACAGTGAAGACTCCTGATAAACCCCGTTTCGTGGCGGGTGTGTTAGGTCCAACTAACCGAACTTGTTCTCTCTCCCCAGATGTTAATGATCCGGGCTATCGTAATGTTAGCTTTGATGAACTTGTTGACGCTTACTCTGAATCGACTCGTGCGCTTATCAAGGGCGGTTCAGACTTAATTCTTATTGAAACTATCTTCGATACGTTAAACGCGAAAGCGTGTGCTTTTGCGGTTGAATCTGTCTTTGAAGAAGTAGGTATCATTTTACCGGTTATGATCTCCGGTACTATCACAGATGCATCTGGTCGAACGCTTTCCGGACAAACAACAGAAGCCTTCTATAATGCCCTTCGTCATGTAAAACCTATCTCATTTGGATTGAACTGTGCATTAGGTCCTGACGAACTGCGTGAATACGTTGGTGAAATGTCTCGTATTTCAGAATGCAATGTTTCCGCTCACCCTAATGCAGGTTTACCTAATGCATTCGGTGAATATGACTTGTCTCCAGAAGATATGGCTGAACACGTTAAGGAATGGGCTGAAAGTGGCTTCTTGAACTTAATTGGTGGATGTTGTGGTACAACGCCAGAACATATACGCCAAATGGCAGAAGCTGTTGAAGGTGTGACACCGCGCCAATTACCAGATTTACCCGTCTCTTGTCGTCTCTCTGGTTTAGAGCCATTGACGATATCCAAGGAATCTCTGTTTGTTAACGTGGGTGAGCGAACTAACGTTACGGGCTCTGCTCGCTTTAAGCGCCTTATCAAAGAAGAGCTATATGATGAAGCTTTGAGTGTGGCTCGAGAGCAAGTTGAGAATGGCGCTCAAATTATCGATATCAACATGGATGAAGGGATGCTAGACGCTGAGGCGTGTATGGTTAAATTCCTTAATCTATGTGCGTCTGAGCCTGAGATCTCGAAAGTGCCAGTCATGGTCGACTCTTCAAAATGGGAAGTGATTGAAGCGGGTCTGAAATGTATTCAGGGTAAAGGCATCGTTAACTCGATCTCATTGAAGGAAGGGAAAGAGAAGTTTGTCGAACAAGCGAAACTGGTTCGCCGATATGGTGCAGCCGTTATCGTGATGGCGTTCGATGAAGTTGGCCAAGCTGATACTCGAGAGCGTAAGGTTGAGATTTGTACTAATGCCTACAATATTCTGGTTGATGAAGTGGGCTTCCCACCTGAAGATATTATTTTTGACCCGAACATTTTTGCTGTGGCGACAGGTATTGATGAGCATAACAACTATGCGGTCGATTTCATTGAAGCTGTAGGGGACATCAAACGAGACTTACCTCATGCGATGATTTCTGGTGGTGTATCGAATGTTTCGTTCTCATTCCGAGGTAATAACTACGTTCGTGAGGCTATCCACGCAGTATTCCTATACCACTGCTTTAAAAACGGTATGGATATGG
This sequence comes from Vibrio sp. 10N.222.49.A3, assembly GCF_041475145.1. Taxonomy (NCBI): domain Bacteria; kingdom Pseudomonadati; phylum Pseudomonadota; class Gammaproteobacteria; order Vibrionales; family Vibrionaceae; genus Vibrio; species Vibrio sp. 10N.222.49.A3. The sequence goes on along the minus strand of NZ_JBFRVM010000044.1, from coordinate 37,525 downwards.
GCATCGTAAATGCTGGGCAATTAGAGATTTACGATAATGTCCCTGAGGATTTACGTGAAGCCGTTGAAGATGTGGTTCTAAACCGCCGAGATGATTCCACTGAGCGCTTGCTAGATATCGCAACTGAATATCTAGAGCGTGCAGTTGGAAAAGTTGAAGATAAATCTGCTTTAGAGTGGCGTACCTGGCCAGTAGAAAAACGCTTAGAGCATTCCTTAGTTAAAGGTATTACCGACTTTATTGTTGAAGATACCGAAGAAGCTCGTGTTAATGCCTCTCGCCCTATCGAGGTGATAGAAGGCCCATTAATGGATGGTATGAATGTGGTTGGTGACCTCTTTGGTGAAGGTAAGATGTTCCTTCCTCAAGTGGTGAAATCTGCACGTGTTATGAAGCAAGCGGTAGCCCATCTAGAGCCATTTATCAATGCAACCAAAGACGTAGGTGCAACTAACGGAAAAATCTTACTTGCGACCGTAAAAGGCGATGTTCACGATATTGGCAAAAATATTGTGGGCGTTGTCTTGCAGTGTAATAACTACGAAATTATCGATTTAGGCGTGATGGTTTCATGTGAAAAAATCCTTAAGGTCGCTAAGGAAGAAAACGTCGATATCATTGGCCTTTCGGGTTTGATCACTCCTTCCTTGGATGAGATGGTGCATGTGGCTAAAGAGATGGAGAGACAAGGCTTTAAACTGCCTCTTTTGATTGGTGGAGCAACCACATCTAAAGCGCATACAGCCGTTAAGATAGAACAGAACTACTCTGAGCCTGTGGTCTACGTAAACAATGCTTCACGTGCGGTGGGTGTGTGTACTTCGTTGCTATCTAACGAATTGAAACCTGCATTTGTTGAGAAGTTGGATATTGATTACGATCGCGTTCGCGATCAGCATAATCGTAAGAAGCCTCGTACTAAACCGGTCACTCTTGAAAGAGCACGTGCTAATAAAGTAGCTATCGATTGGGATGCTTACACGCCACCGGCACCCGCTAAACCGGGAGTTCACATCTTTAATGATTTTGATGTGGCAACTTTGCGTCAGTACATCGACTGGACTCCATTCTTTATGACATGGTCATTGGTCGGTAAATACCCTGCAATTCTTAATCATGAAGAAGTGGGCAAGGAAGCGAAACGCTTATTCAAAGATGCCAACGATTTATTGGATCGAGTACAGAAAGAGAAATTACTTGAAGCTCGTGGGATGTGTGCGATGTTCCCTGCTAACAGCGTTGGCGATGATATCGAAGTGTATACCGATGAATCTCGTACTGAAGTGTTAAACGTTTTACACAACCTTCGTCAGCAAACCGAGAAGCCAAAAGGTTTTAACTACTGTTTGTCTGATTACATTGCGCCGAAAGATAGCGGTAAAGCGGACTGGATTGGTAGCTTTGCAGTGACTGGTGGTATCGGCGAGCGTGAGCTTGCTGATGAATACAAAGCCAACGGTGATGACTACAACGCGATTATGATTCAGGCGGTTGCTGACCGATTGGCTGAAGCGTTCGCTGAATACCTGCATAAAGAAGTGAGAAAGGACATTTGGGGCTACTCGCCGGATGAGGATCTGTCTAATGACGATTTGATTCGTGAGAAGTACCAAGGTATTCGTCCAGCTCCAGGTTACCCTGCTTGCCCAGAACATACAGAAAAAGGCACGTTGTGGGAGTTGATGGACGTTGAAAAAGCGATCGACATGTCACTAACCACGAGCTACGCGATGTGGCCTGGTGCTTCAGTGTCTGGTATGTATTTTTCACATCCTGATGCCCGATACTTTGCGATTGCACAGATTCAACAGGATCAAGTGGATAGCTATGCCGACCGTAAAGGTTGGGATATGTTGGAAGCTGAGAAGTGGTTAGGCCCAAACATTAACTAGTTTGAATCTATAACGAGCTTTGATTCGTAACGTAAAAAAGAGAAAGGGTTGCTTAATAGCAACCCTTTTTGTATCTGTAATTTAGTTATTTATCTGTCGATGATAAACGGACTATCTACTCAAATAACTCTTGATGAAGTTTTTGAATCGCCAACTTAGACACAGATTCATCTAGCAAGAAGCATAGGTTGTGTGGGCTTGCTCCGTAACAAATCATACGTAGGTTGAAATCTTCAAGCGTGCCGAATACCTGCTTTGCATAGCCTTTGCTTTCGCTCATGTTGTTACCAATAAGAGCAACAAGGCATAGGTCGTGCTCAATATCTACGGAACACAACTCTTCAAGCTCAAGGCGAGCGGCTTCAGGTAACTCAGGAGCACCACCAGAGGTATCGGTTTGATCGAGAGTAAGTGAGACACTGATCTCTGAGGTAGTGATAAGATCGACTGAGATCTTATGTTTAGCCAGGATCTCGAATACCTTTGCCAAAAAACCATAGGCATGGAACATGTTAGCGCTGCGTAGCGTAACCATGGTTTGGTTGCAGCGTAGGGCAAGCGCTCTGAACAGAGGAGAGCTTTCAACTTGTTGACGAATCCATGTTCCACCAAGCTCTGGTGCTTTTGATGAGCCGACAAAAACAGGGATTTGATGGCGTAGTGCAGGAACCAGAGTTGAAGGGTGTAATATTTTCGCGCCAAAGTTTGCCATCTCAGATGCCTCACTGAAGCTGATCTCTGGGATAGGAGATGCTTTCGATGCGATGCGTGGATCTGTGGTGTAGATGCCTGGAACATCAGTCCAAATTTCTAAGCCAATCGCTTGTACCGACTCCGCAATCAGTGCCGCTGAATAATCACTGCCGCCACGACCTAACGTTGTGGTGTTACCTTCGCTGTCGGCACCGATAAAACCTTGGGTAACGACAACTTGTTCTTCGCAAAGTGGAATCAGTTTCTGCTGTGCAAGGGCTGCAATATCTTCCAGTTGTGGTTCTGCTTTACCGAAATCATCATTGGTGCGCATCACTTCTCTGATATCAAAACGAGCCGCTGGTGTACCACGTTCGCGAATGATTTGAGCGAGGATATGTGTCGACATCAGTTCACCACATGCCACTAGGTGATCAGTGAGTTTGGTACTGGCTTGGAATGATGCGGCTTCTGCAGCGCTCGCAATATCATCCAGAATACAGTGCACATCTTTTTCAATGCTAATTGGGTCTGCTAGCTGAGCAAGAATCGTATTATGAATGTCGGTTAACTGTGTCACTAGTTCTTGGCGACGAGTTTTATCTTGAACACCATTCGCGAGTTCAACAAGCAGGTTAGTCACGCCAGAGCATGCGCTACTCACGACCAGTTTCGTATTTGAGTTGTTTTCAATAATGGCAGCACAACGGCTCATTGCTTCAAAGTTGGCAACACTTGTTCCACCAAACTTAGCGACATTAAAAGAACCAGCTACATTAGATGCACTCACGATATATCTCCCACGATTTCCTAAAATAAATTACTGTTGGGTAATCCAACGTCCGATGTTTTTCGAAGAGAGTTTTAGAGCAAAAAAGAGAGGAATTATTAGAATAGTAACCTCAGAAGCTCTTCACCATATAGAAATGGCGACAGTTAACGGGATTCAGCCCGCTCAACCGATAATAAAGGTCCTGCATCCTTTTATTATCTCGGCACTGCTCCCCATGAATGTTTTGTATTGGAAATGCGGTTCCACAAAACACCTGCCTGGGCAGTGCTCCTCTTCTGCTAGATAGCCATTTCATTGAACGTGTTTGCGCAAATAATGTCAATCCGTAACGTGAGATAATTGAAAAATAATTTTAACAATTATGTGACACTGGTTTGACCTCAATACTTATGGCTAATTGCTGAGGTAATCAATTTGCTTTAGGGTGGATTGTTCACAACATTAACGTAAGGGATGTACATGTCTAATTTAACACTCACTGCTGCTATCGATAGCTTTTATCCGCCACACCGAACGTTAATGGGGCCGGGGCCTTCAGACATTTCTCCTCAAGTTTTACAGGCCTTAAGCCGTCCAACCATTGGTCACCTCGACCCGCTATTTATTGCGATGATGGATGAGCTTAAACAACTTCTTAAGTATGCATTCCAAACAGAGAATGAATTTACGATTGCTGTCTCTGCACCAGGCAGTGCAGGTATGGAAACCTGTTTTGTTAATTTGATTGAGCCTGGTGAAAAGGTCATTGTTTGTCGTAACGGTGTTTTTGGTGAGCGTATGCGCGAGAATGTTGTTCGCTGCGGTGGTGAAGCCATCCTTGTTGATGACGAGTGGGGTAAGCCCGTTTCCGTTGAAAAGGTAGAAAAGGCATTGGCAGAAAACCCCGATGCTGTTGCTGTCGCATTTGTGCATGCCGAGACGTCTACTGGCGCGTTATCGGATGCTCAAGCTATTTCCGCAGTCGCTCGCCAGTTTGATACATTGTCGATTGTGGATGCGGTGACATCATTAGGTGGTGTGCCATTGTTGGTTGATGAATGGCAACTCGATGCGGTTTATTCAGGCAGTCAGAAGTGTCTGTCTTGTGTACCTGGTTTATCTCCCGTGACGTTCTCTCAACGTGCTGTCGATAAAATGAAAGCACGTCAAGCTCCCGTACAAAGCTGGTTCTTGGATCAGAGCTTGGTATTAGGTTATTGGAGTGGAGAAGGTAAGCGTAGCTATCACCACACTGCGCCTGTGAACAGCCTATATGCTCTGCATGAGTCGTTGGTTTTGTTGAAAAATGAAGGCCTAGACAATGCGTGGTCTCGTCACTATGCGATGCACCAAGAACTTAAAGCTGGCGTAGAAGCTTTGGGGTTGGAGTTTGTGGTTGCTGAAGAGAGTCGCTTACCTCAATTGAATGCGCTTTACTTCCCTGAAGGGATTGATGAAGCCAAAATAAGAACGCAGCTGTTAGAAGAGTATAATCTTGAAATCGGTGCTGGGCTGGGCTCTCTGGCTGGGAAGGCTTGGCGTATTGGTTTAATGGGTTATGGCGCTCGAAAAGAGAATGTCGCTTTGTGCTTAAAAGCGTTACAAGACGTTTTAAAATAACGCTAATAAATTGAAGTTTAAAAGAAAAGCGCACGAGAGAATGTGCGCTTTTTTGTGTCTAGGCTAAACGTCATTACAGCAAAATGACTCTAGATTCCTTGGCATCATTTAGCAGCAGAGATATTGTTTTCTGCTTCCGATATCTTCTTATACTGAACCTTGGAAAAGTCTCGATTTGGGAACAAGAAGCTCGCTTCACTACGAATTTGTTCTGCCTTGCTGTGATCACCTAATCCTTGATACGCGAGAATCAGGTTACTGTAGAAAGTAGGCCTTGGCTTACTCTTTATGATCTCTAACGACCAATCTATATAAGGTTGGATCAGGCTAGGATCGGCTTTGTAGAGGCCGATATTTAGATAGGTACTGTACACGTCCCAATCATAGCGATCTTTCCAGACTACGGGGTTTGTTACCTGCTTAAGAATGTCCGGGTTTTTCGGCTTAGACATTTCAAATTTAGTGAGTACATAATTGGTGTGTAAGGCACTCAGCATGTAAAAACTCACCAAGATAGGAACGACTAAGCTCGACACTCTGAATAGGGTTTTACTGACGATACTAAACGGCTGCTGATAGTGGCGAGAGGCCCGTTGGTCGACCCAGTAAATCAAAATGATAAAGGTTATCCAGTGAATCGCCGAGTGGTAAAAAGGATACTCAAGCTGAGAATGTAAGAGTATCGGTATAAATAGTGCGAGCAGTGCTAGACGTGTTCCTTTCGCTGAGCTTGCTATGCGTGACATCACCAACACTGCAGCAATCAAGATCCCGATGATTGTTACTATTCCGCCTTCAACCCCCCAAAACAGGAACTCATTGTGTGGGTGATCCATTGCAGGAAGGCCGGGATGATAATTTGAGTTAAGTTGATGTTGGCGGGCTGTGTATAGCGTGTATTCGGATTCGAACTTTCCGTAGCCATAACCGGTAAATGGTTTTTCGATCATCATATCGAGCGCTTGTGGAAAGGTATAAGCTCGTGGACTTTCTAAGTTCGTCCTTTTACTTGCGAGGCTATCAGTTGCACTAAGGCTGATAACCGAAAAAGCGACGACGATACCGACGAGCACTGATGCACACCACCCGTAGAAGCGTTTCTTGGTCGAGAACTTGTATAGATAAGGCAGAATGCATACAAATCCAATGACGGCAGCCAACCATCCGGTACGTGATGCGATGATGATCAGCAAAGGTACGGTTAAGGCTGGTGTTAAATAAAGTAGAAGCGACTCGCTAATTTGGTGATTATATTTAGTTGGTTGCCTTGCTAAAAGATACGCTGACAGCACAAAACCAGTAGCAAGAAAGCTTGCCATTACATTCGGTTGTTGGAATATCCCATATGGTCGGTTTGCAGCAGTGTTGTAGCCAAATAGGTTGCCAGGTTCTAATAGGAAATATTGCACATAGCCAAATAGTGCCTGTATAACCACAGCAAGCACAATGAACCACAACATGCGCTGCTTGTGCTTATTGCTGAACTTAAATTGTTGTAGCACGACGAATAATGCAAAGCCCGCCCACAATCCAAGTAAGCGCCCTGATGCTCCTTGAGGGGCGGCATTGCTGTATAAAATCGGCAGTGTGAGTATGATGCAGCTTATCAGAAAGCCAACGGTTAACTTTGAATATTTGAGTGTTCGGTTAGTGGCAAGCTGGTAGAAGCCAATCGCCAACGTAAAGCTAAGAGCTAACCAAGTGGTTGGATTAAAGGATAAAGCAAGGCCTGAGCCTCCAGGATTGGGCATGAAAAAATGCATGGCTATTAAGAATACAATAGCTAGAGAGGCAAGGAATGCCTTGTTAAGCGGAAGCTGAGTTCTCTGATTTTCTAGCTGGGTACCGCTAGTATGTATTGTTGCCATAAATCCCTAACCTTATAAAAACAGAGCTTGTTCCTTCTGAAACAAGCTCTGTTACTTTAACATTTTTCTGTCTGCTCGCAGGGCGCTATTTTACACCTACTTCAAATTTAACATAGGCTTAAGGAAGCGAGCAGTGTGCGAACCTTCGACTAACGCCACATCTTCAGGTGTACCTTCTGCAACAATTTCCCCGCCCCCTTGACCACCTTCAGGGCCAAGATCTAAGATCCAGTCTGCTGTTTTGACGACATCGAGGTTGTGCTCAATCACGACAACCGTATTACCGTGATCACGTAATCTATGTAATACCGTTAACAGTTGCTGGATATCGTGGAAATGTAGGCCTGTTGTTGGCTCATCGAGAATGTATAAGGTTTTTCCCGTGTCTCTTTTAGACAATTCACGCGCTAATTTAACGCGTTGCGCTTCACCACCAGATAAGGTTGTCGCTGCTTGTCCGAGGCGAATGTAGGAAAGGCCAACATCCATTAGGGTTTGCAGCTTACGAGCGATAACGGGTACCGGGTTGAAGTATTCACGAGCATCTTCGACAGTCATCTCTAGAACTTCGTCAATGGTTTTACCCTTGTAGCGGACCTCTAGAGTCTCACGGTTATAACGCTTACCTTTACACACATCACACGGTACATACACATCTGGCAAGAAATGCATCTCTACTTTGATGACACCGTCTCCCTGACACGCTTCACAGCGACCACCACGAACGTTAAAACTGAATCGACCTGGCTTGTAGCCACGAGATCGTGATTCTTGGGTACCTGCAAATAACTCACGAATTGGCGTGAAAATACCAGTGTAGGTTGCAGGGTTTGATCTAGGGGTGCGACCGATAGGGCTTTGATCAATATCGATCACTTTGTCGAAATGCTCTAAGCCTTTTATCTTTTTGTGCTGTGCCGGAACCGCAGTGGTTGCACCGTTTAATTGAGTGTGAGCAACTTTAAAGAAGGTGTCATTGATTAGTGTTGATTTTCCTGACCCCGATACCCCCGTAATACAGCTGAACAAGCCTACAGGGATTGTCGCAGTGACATTCTTTAGGTTGTTTCCTTTCGCGCCAACGATCTCGACGACCTTTTTCTTGTTGATAGGCGTTCTTTGTTTTGGTACCGCAATTTCTTTGGCGCCGCTCAGGTATTGCCCTGTTAAAGAGTTCGGATTTTCGATGATGTCTTGCATGGTACCTTCTGCCACCACGTGACCACCATGAACACCTGCGCCTGGACCTATATCGATAACATGGTCAGCGCAACGAATCGCATCTTCGTCATGCTCAACAACAAGTACGGTATTTCCTAAGTCTCTTAGGTGAACCAGAGTTTGTAGTAGACGTTCATTATCACGCTGGTGGAGGCCAATCGATGGTTCATCCAGCACATACATAACACCCACTAAACCGGCTCCAATTTGACTTGCTAGACGAATTCTTTGCGCTTCACCACCTGACAGTGTTTCTGCACTGCGTGATAGGTTCAGGTAATTCAAACCAACGTTCACCAAAAAATGCAGACGATCATTGATCTCTTTCATCACTTTATCAGCAATTTGTCCACGCTGGCCGTCTAACTTCAACTCTTGGAAAAATTGTAGTGCGTCAGCAATACTGAGCTGAACGATTTCTGGCAGTGTGGTATCGCCAATAAAGACATTTCGAGCTTCTAATCTTAAGCGTGTACCATCACAGCTAGAGCATGATTTCGTTGATATGTACTTGGCAAGATCTTCACGCACCGCGCTAGATTCAGTGTCGCGGTAACGGCGTTCCAGCGTATTTAAAATACCTTCAAAGGGGTGACGCTTGACTCGGATATCACCACGATCATTGATGTATTTGAATTCAACTTCAGTTCTACCAGAGCCCTTGAGGATGATCTCTTGAGTTTTCTTTGGTAAAGAGTTGAACGGAGCATAAAGGTCAAAACCATAATGGTCTGATAGCGATGTCAGCATTTGGAAATAGTAATAATTTTTCTGATCCCAGCCTTTTATCGCACCTTCTGCAATGCTTAGGTTCTCATCTAAAATTACTCGAGTTGGGTCAAAATATTGTTGAACACCAAGTCCATCACACGTACCACATGCACCAGCAGGATTGTTGAATGAGAATAGGCGAGGCTCAAGTTCTTGCATGCTGTAGCCACACTTTGGACAAGCAAAATTAGCCGAGAACACGATCTCTTCTTGTTCTTTATCATCCATCCAACCGACTACAGCGATACCGCCAGAGAGCTCTAATGTTGTCTCAAACGATTCAGCTAAACGCTGTTGAAGATCTGGGCGAACCTTAAAGCGATCAACGACAACTTCAATGGTGTGCTTCTTGTGCAGTTCCAATGTTGGTGGATCGGACAAATCACAGGTCTCGCCATCAATACGGGCACGGATAAAGCCTTGAGCCGCTAGGTTCTCAAGCGTTTTAACGTGCTCACCTTTACGTTCTTTGACTATCGGAGCCAAAAGCATCATCTTTGAACCAGCAGGCAGTTCTAAGACTTTATCGACCATTTGACTGATGGTTTGTGCTGCAAGAGGGGTATTGTGATCAGGACAGCGTGGTTCACCGACTCGCGCGTAAAGCAGTCTTAGGTAATCATAGACTTCAGTGATGGTGCCAACCGTTGAACGAGGATTGTGAGAAGTTGATTTCTGTTCTATCGAGATGGCTGGAGATAAACCTTCGATGTGGTCGACATCAGGCTTTTCCATGAGAGATAGAAATTGACGAGCATAGGCCGACAGAGACTCAACATAACGACGTTGACCTTCTGCGTAGAGGGTATCAAACGCAAGTGACGACTTTCCTGAACCTGATAATCCAGTGATAACCGTTAGCTTATCACGGGGTATGGTTAGGTTAATGTCTTTGAGGTTATGCGTACGAGCGCCTCTAATTTCTATTTTATCCATCTCAACAGACCATGTAATTTTAAGTGGCTAAAGTATTACATAGAGTGAGATTTGTGCAAAGTTTTACTGGATAAAAAAACAGTAAACAAAAAAGGGTGACTCAAAGAGCCACCCTTTCTACCAATTTAAACGTTGATTATTAACCCGTTGTCACGCTTCTTTCTTTGTCGAGTGCTTACCTAGTTCGATTTGCTTTTGGTCTTTTTTGTATAGATTTTCAAAGCAGTAGTTTGTTGCTTCGATATAACCTTCAACACTACCGCAATCAAAACGTTGGCCTTTAAATTTGTAAGCCAACACACAGCCTGCTCTTGCTTGTTTTAGCAATGCATCAGTGATTTGGATTTCGCCGCCTTTGCCTGGTTCAGTCTGCTCGATCAGTTCAAAGATATCTGGAGTCAGAATGTAGCGGCCAATGATCGCTAGGTTGCTTGGTGCAGTACCTGGTTCTGGCTTTTCTACCATGTCATCGACACGGAAAAGATCGTCTTTGATCATCTCGCCCGAGATAACACCGTATTTATGAGTTTCGTTTTCAGGCACTTCTTGTACTGCAACGATTGAGCAACGGAACTGCTTGTATAGCGCAACCATTTGAGCCAGAACGCCTTGCTGCTCGTTCACACAAAGGTCATCAGCAAGCACAACGGCGAAAGGCTCATCACCCACAAGTTCACGACCAGTCAAGATAGCATGGCCTAGACCTTTCATTTCGCGTTGACGAATGTAGGTAAAGTTTGCTGCTTCAATCGTCTCACGAATATTGATCAGCAAGTCTTCTTTATTGGTACCGCTAATTTGGTGCTCTAGCTCGTAGTTCTTATCAAAGTGATCCATCAGTGAATGTTTACCACGGCCAGTAACGATGCACATTCCATCCATACCGGCTTCGATAGCTTCCTCTACACCGTATTCAATCAGAGGTTTGTTTACTACAGGCATCATTTCTTTCGGCATTGACTTAGTTGCTGGTAAAAAACGTGTACCGTAGCCTGCTGCCGGGAAAAGGCACTTTTTGATCATGATAAGACCCTTTATCTATAATAATTATTGATTCAACTGATTTGTTGATATTTCTGAGGGCAACTCTAGCATATGTTATGTCGAAATTTCAGCAACAATACCAATGATTACTCGAGCTTCCCTCAAAATTATTGTCAGATTAGAGGCGGAGTGGTTATGCAAGCAAGTTTTGGTTTGCCCATGCAATAGCTTGGACTCTATTTTTCACCGCTAACTTACGGAATATTTGATAGAGGTGGGATTTGACCGTGAATTCGCTAATGAAAAGGTCATCGGCTATTTGAGTATTTGATGATCCTGATTGAAGGCAGCGAATGACTTGGATTTCACGAATAGTTAAATCAACATTGGTTGGGGTCGTATTGGTATTGACCATATTACGATAATAAAACAGAAGTTGATTAGTCACCTTCCTAGGTAGCCAGTTGTCACCATCGATCACTTCTTGAAGACCACGAGCAATCTTGTCCTTTTGTTCAGTGTTGTAAAAGAGTCCTTTTAGTACCCCATAGGTAAGAAGCTCTGAGGTTGGAAGTTGCTGGGGGACATTGAATAAAATGATTTCGTGATTTTTCCACATAACAGTCAGGTTAGGACAAATAACCAGTAGTTGTGGTACCTCTCTATAATCGACGAGCAAGATCCGGTTACTCTGCTTTCTATCAACTAACATTAATTCGTCGGGTGTCATTTTGTAGAGAATAATAGATAAGTGCTTTTCTATCTCCTTTACATGTAGATAGGTATCGTTTGGGTCGATGCACAGAAAGTGTAAAGTGCGAGCGTATCTTGATTTTCTCATTGAAACGTCCTGTTTGAGTGGGATTAGATTCCACGTTGTCATGCAGGCTTTCGCTTCTCTAGCGCCTTGATAGTGACTTGCGTTGAATATCAATTATCAAAGTAAATGAGTGGTTTGTAAGTGGAGAAAAAAGCAACATCGCTCTGAATATCATGATTTGTTACGTTTTTATTCTTTGTGGTGGAGTGAGAATAGGAAGCGATTTATCACAGCAGAAAAGCATGCTATTCTTGTGCGCTAAAATTTTCTGAGACTATGAATTTAGACGGAGCAAATCATGGCTAGCCGTGGAGTTAACAAAGTTATATTAGTGGGTAACCTAGGTAATGACCCTGAAATTCGTTACATGCCAAATGGCGGTGCAGTAGCGAACATTACCATTGCAACGTCAGAGTCATGGCGTGACAAAGCAACTGGCGAACAGCGCGAAAAAACAGAATGGCACCGTGTTGCTCTGTTTGGCAAGCTGGCGGAAGTTGCTGGTGAGTACCTACGTAAAGGTTCCCAAGTTTACATTGAAGGTCAACTTCAAACGCGTAAATGGCAAGATCAAAGCGGTCAAGATCGCTACACAACAGAAGTCGTTGTTCAAGGCTTCAACGGTGTAATGCAAATGCTTGGCGGTCGTGCTCAAGGCGGTGCTCCTGCCCAAGGTGGTATGGGTAACAACCAACAGCAAGGTAGTTGGGGTCAGCCACAGCAGCCACAACAACAGCAGCAACAATACAGTGCGCCAGCTCAACAGCAGCCGAAAGCACCTCAACAAGCTCCTCAGCAGGCTCAACCTCAATATAATGAGCCGCCGATGGATTTTGATGATGACATCCCATTTTGAGGACTGTTTTTAATATATTATAAAAGCAGTATTAAATTGGAAGAAGCCGCGTTCGTCGCGGCTTTTTGTTACCTACAATTCTTAACGCTTTATTTACAACGTCAATTTATAGTATAAGTAGCAATACGGTATAATGTGAGTTGAAAAGGATTTCGTTATTCATGAGATATACCCCGACACTAAAATTGAGCACTCGATTGGTCGCATTTGTCACTGTGATAGTGATCAGTGCGATGTTCATTCTTTTTATTGGTGGCACACTCTCCTTTAAGCGTATTGGACAGGAATATTTAGACCATTATTTGGTTGGCATTGTCGACGTCGTAGATAAAGAGATGGAAGATCCAGATGCTGCGTATTCAATGCAACGTTGGATGCCGAAGATGTTGCAGGCAAGCAATATCGTTGAGATGAAACTCTCGAACCAAACAGGTATCGTTTATCGATTTAAAGATACCTCCCCACAAATTGATCCAAACCGTCTCTATGAGAGAAGCTTCATTTTAGACCGAAATGAAGGCTATCAAATCGAATTTAAAGCACTCCCCCCTTATATTGGTTACAACTATTCGATTGAAGCTATGTGGTCGATTACTTTGGCGGTGGCATTGATCCTTTTCTGTTTGGCTCGCGGTGTTCGTTGGTTAAAAGAACAGTTAATGGGATCAGAGATTTTGGAAGAGCGAGGGAGAATGATCCTTGCTGGGCAGGTTGAGGCTCATTCAAAAGGGGACGAGCGAGAATGGCCATATACGGCAAGTGAAGCGCTTGATGTATTGATTGAAGAGTTGAAAGATGCACGCCAAGAGCGAAGTCGCTTTGATACTTTTATTCGCACCCATACTTTTCTAGATAAGCTCACTGGTACAGCCAACCGAGTACTATTTGATAACAAACTTGAATCTGTACTGCATGAAAGTGGCGCTCGTGGAGGCGTTTTACTGATACGTATCGACGAGTGGGAACAAGTTCGAGATGCCAATGACAAGCAGATCACCGACGGATTTATTATTGAAGTTGGTGAAGTATTGTCGAATATTGTTCAGCGTTATCCCGATGTCATTTTTTCTCGCTATTACGAAGCAGACTTTGCTGTGTTTATTCCGCATCAAGGAACAAAGGATATTGCGACGTTGGCTGCTCAATGTTTAAGGCAATTAGATAAATTGACTCCGCCGGAGCCTTTGGAATCAGATAATTGGTGCCATATTGGTGTGACAATGTATACCGAAGGTGAACGCCATAGCCAAATTATGGATGAAACGGAAACGGCGTTAAAGAGCGCTCAGTTAGAGCGCATTAATAACTGGAGCCGTTACCCAAAAGAAAATAAAAGTGAGATAGACAGAGGCAGTGTTCGCTGGAGAACATTACTTGATAAAGCCCTGCTACCTGAAAATTTAGTAATCTTTGCTCAGCGGTGTTATCTTATGCCGGATTCAGGTCAAGCTAATGAATTGCATAAAGAAATATTTATTAGAATTCAAGATCCAGATAAAGGTCTATTGAAATCTTCTCGCTTTATGTCTGCGGTAGAACAAGTCGGTTATCAAGCTCAAATGGATCAATCGGTTTTGACGGTTTTATTTAAGTCGCTGAAAGTATCAACACAGCCTGTCAATTATTCGGTGAACTTGAGTGTCACTCCGTTTGCAAATAAATCACATTTTAAATGGTTCCGAAGTGAGTTGTTACAGCTCTCTGCTCAGCATCGTTCTCAGCTTGCTTTTGAATTTTCAGAAGGCCATCTAATTACTCACCTTGATTATATGCGACCAGTGGCGAAGATGTTACGAGGGTTAGGGTGTAAAGTGGTGGTTGGCCAAGCTGGGCGAACCATTGTTAGCACTCATTATATAAAGGATTTGAAGGTTGACTATATTAAGCTTCATCGAAGTTTGGTAAAGAAAATCGATCAAAGGCATGAAAACCAACTGTTTGTTCGAAGTCTGATTGGAGCATGCGGTGATTCTCCAACTGAAGTGATCGCGGTCGGAGTTGAGACAAAGCAAGAAAAGAATACCTTGATAGAGTTAGGCATTAACGGTTATCAAGGGAGATATTTCGACGAAGAACAACAAATAATTCCCTTGCCTACTCAAGGGGATAAGACAGTGAAAGCTGAATCCGTTGTAAAAGTCGGTCGAAGAAATCGATGGCGTAAGAGTAATAGTTAAGCATGAATTTTAAAGCGATTTTAGACAAAATAAAGCCAACGAATAATAGCGGTAGTTCTCAAGTTGTCCTTTTGGGCAATGATACCGTTTATATTTCATCGACTGAGTCAAAACCTCAAGTCACCAGTTTCCCTGTGGTTAACGGTGACTGGGAAAGTGCGCTGAAAAAATTGTTGAGCAGTGAATCGCTTACTAGTGATAGCCTTCAGCTAATTGTCTGTGCGAACTACTACCAAACCTATCAAATTGATAAACCGGACATTCCACAGAGTGAATGGTCGGTTGCATTGCCTTTTCTATTGAAAGATCTGATCTCTGAAAGGGTGGCTGATATTACAGCGAGTGCGGTAGCGCTACCGACCTCGAATAAGCTACAAGTGTATGTTTTGCCTAAAAAGCTATTGGACAAGCTTGTAAGCATTACTAATTCAGCACAAGTTGATCTTAAAGGTATTGCTCCCGAAGATGAAGTTTGGGGCTATAGTGCTGGTGAACTCTCTAATTTCATTCTTTTACAACGCAGCCCCAACTCACATTTTAAGCTTGGTGCATTTGTTGAAAACACGGTTTGCTTCCAAAGAACAATCCGCAGTGTTGTCCCCCCATTAACTGGTACCGCATCAAGTGCATTGCAGTTGGATGGTCTAGCTTTAGAACTCCAAAGGTCGATTGATTACCTTTCTTCTCAAATTAAAGGCACCCAACTTCATCAGTTAAAAATATGCTGTGATGAGGAAGATGAAGCTGAATTGCAGAGCGTGTTAAATAGCACATTGAGTTCGACCGTTTCTTTACTTGTTGAAGGTGAGCGCGAAAATTCAGAGAAATGGTTAGTTACGCTCGCGGCTGAAAAGAATGTTTTTAACGTTAATCTCTACCCTGAGCACCTTAAGCCTAAAAAAGAGTATTTCACTCTAGTGAATGTGGTTATGGTTTGGGGGCTTGTGTGTACCTTGTTGCTTGGCAGTTATTGTGTAATGCAGTATCAAGCATCGAGTTTGGATGAAGAGCTAGCAGCTTTACAATATGACTTGAATCAGCTTAACCAAGAAGTTAACCAATTAAATAGTAAGTTGGTTCAACATAAACCGTCTCCAGTGAAAGTAGCTGCGGTTGCTCGTCTCACTAGCGAGATACAAGCGAATAAAGAGGCTTTGAAGGCGGTCGGTCAATACGATGAATCCCAGCAAGTCGGGTATTCTGGTGTTATGAATTCCTTCGCTAAATTAGGGCGAAATGATATTTCGCTTTCGCATATCTACATGACTCACGAGACCCTAGAGCTTCGCGGTTTGGCTCGTGACGCTAATGTTGTTCCAAACTGGATTGGTCAGTTTAAAAATGAACTTAATTTAGTCGGGCGCACCTTTGAAAAGATAAAGATAGGTCGTAATGAGCAAGATGTGGTGACGTTTGAGTTAAGTACTCATAGGGAGAGTGAATAATGCAACTGTGGAACCAGCTTAGCGATAAGTTCCTTGCATTAAGCCTGAGAGAGAAATGGCTACTTTTCGTGTGTGGTCTAGTGGGCTTATCCATGCTTGTATTTACCTTATTGATTGAACCTGCATATCTTGATTTACAAGAAAAGAATGTGAAGTCGATGAGCCTTACGCAGTCAAATCAGAAACAACAAGGTGAATTACTTGTTCTACAAGCCAAGTTGAACAAAGACCCAGATAAAGAAATTGATCTTGAGTTAAAAAAACTATTGGTTGAGAGCCAAGAGCTATCATTTGAGCTCGCTGAAATCGTTGATAGGTTGGTTACGCCTTCTCAAATGGCGCAGTTATTAGAGAGCGTTCTTAATGCAGGTAATGGACTGAAGCTTGAGTCTTTAGAATCGTTACAACCAGAAGCTATTTCGGACAATCAAGAGAACAGTGACAATTCAAAGTACTTTCTCCATCCTGTTAGAATGGAGTTGACGGGTAGCTACTTCGATATTTTAATTTATCTTCAAGCACTTGAGTCACTTCCTGTGAGCTATTATTGGCGCACGTTTGAGTATTCAGTAGAAGAATATCCCAAAGCTCGACTTGTGTTCGAGGTTTACACCCTAGGTACCAGACAGGAGTTTATCGGTGGTTAGAACTCTAGTGTTATCTTTGCTGTTTGGTAGTTCAGTGGTATGGGCAGAACAAGACCCAACTGCGCCATTAGGTTGGCTTTCGCCCCAACAGCAATCAGCATCAGTTAAAAAGGCGCCAGTTCAATATCGTTTACCGTCTCTAGAGAGCATTGTTTGCAAGGGCGATACACCTTGTTATGCGATTATGAATGGTCAGATTCTCGAACAAGGAGAAACGATCAGAGGGTACCGAGTTAAGAACATAGATCCAGAGTACGTCACTCTGCAGAGAAGCTCTAAGCAGTGGAAATTAGAGATGTTCTCTTTAGATGTTAAGAATAATTAAGGTTAGAGTGAAGACATGCGTAAACTTGTAGTAGCAATTCTAGTGTCATCTTTAGTCGGCTGTTCGATGGGGCATAGAGATCCTGTTGAGATAAAAGAGTCTTTAAACGAATCTATTAATGAAGCGAATAGCAAAGCACTTCATGACTTACCTTCGTCGGTACAAGATGACCTTATGCCTCAGCTAAGTTCGGACTCTATGTCTCCGAGTGTGGAAACCGTCAAGCGCTTTCGTATTCAAGCAAAAGGTGTTGAAGCGAGAACCTTTTTTGCAAGCCTAGTGAAAGGTACTGAGTACAGTGCCGCGATTCATCCAAGCGTTG
The DNA here is from genome assembly GCF_041475145.1 of Vibrio sp. 10N.222.49.A3. Taxonomy (NCBI): domain Bacteria; kingdom Pseudomonadati; phylum Pseudomonadota; class Gammaproteobacteria; order Vibrionales; family Vibrionaceae; genus Vibrio; species Vibrio sp. 10N.222.49.A3. Next base: position 20,176 of record NZ_JBFRVM010000044.1, on the reverse strand, counting down.
CTGGAAAACTTACTCTAAATCTAACAGACGTGACCTTAGATGAAGTTCTGGCTGTTGCTCAGGATATGTATGGTTACGATATTGAAAAACGTGGCAAAGTGATTCAAATTTATCCGGCCGGTTTGCGCACAGTCACGATTCCAGTGGATTACTTGCAAGTAAAGCGTTCTGGTCGTTCTTTAACGACGATTACTACTGGAACAATTTCCACTTCAGACTCTAACTCGAACTCATCTAACTCGAATTCTAATTCGTCTAACTCGAATTCAAACTCATCAAACTCGAACTCCAATTCGTCTAGCTCCACATCTAACGGTGGAACGGAGATTGAAACGATATCTGAAAGTGATTTTTGGCCGCAGCTTGAAGCGGCAGTCGCTCACTTAATTGGTTCTGGTGATGGGCAAAGCGTTGTGGTTACGCCACAAGCGAGTGTGATTACGGTACGTGCTTACCCCGATGAAATCCGAGAGGTTCGTGAGTTCCTTGGTATTTCTCAGAAACGTCTGCAGCGCCAAGTTATCTTGGAAGCCAAAATCATGGAAGTGACACTTAGTGACGGCTATCAACAAGGCATTAACTGGACCAAGATGTTTTCGTCGAACGGTACTAACTACACGCTAGGTATGGGTTCTATCGTTAAAAATGCAGCTGGTACGATCATCCCAGGCAAACTACCAGGCATGGACCCAATCGGTACCGCTTTAGGTGGTCAATCTAACCTCGTTGTTTCTGGTGGTAGCTTTGAAGCTGTATTGAGTTTTATGGATACACAGGGTGACTTGAATGTGTTATCTAGCCCAAGAGTGACAGCAGCTAATAACCAGAAAGCGGTTATAAAAGTGGGTATAGATAAATATTTCGTGACGAATTTATCAAGTTCGGTCGGTAGTGGTGATAACGCGAATGTTGCCCCTGAAGTTGAGCTAACCCCGTTCTTCTCCGGTATTTCTTTGGATGTGACGCCGCAGATCGATGATAAAGGAAATGTGTTCCTGCATGTTCACCCCGCAGTGATTGAGGTGGAAGAGGAAGTGAAAGAGCTTAATCTTGGCTCAACAACTGGTGTTGTGACGCTGCCGTTGGCTAAAAGCTCTATTCGTGAATCTGACTCCGTGATTCGAGCGCAAGATGGTGATGTGGTTGTTATTGGCGGATTGATGAAATCAAACACCAGTGACATGACTTCAAAAGTTCCATTTCTTGGTGATATCCCGGCACTCGGTCATTTGTTCCGTAATACCAGTCAACTAACTCAAAAAACTGAACTTGTTATTCTATTAAAGCCAACGGTTGTAGGTGTAAATACTTGGCAATCAGAAATGGAGCGTTCTCGAGATCTTTTACAAGAATGGTTCCCTGATGAATAGTAACCACTCACTTTATCAATGCAGATTGGTAGTGAATTACTAAGCTAGGTCGTCTTATGTATCAAGCTCATTTTGATTTTGAACAGTTACCATTTACGTTAACGCCGAATACCGATTTTTTTTATGGTTTAGCACCTCATTTTGAGGCAATCCAAACGGTCATTTCGGCGTTAGAAATGGGCGAGGGGGTAGTTAAGGTTACAGGGGAGGTCGGCACAGGCAAAACCATGGTGTGCCGAATGTTGGTCAATCATCTCAATGATTGTACTGCTTTAATCTACCTGCCTAACCCAGTGCTATCTGGTGCTGACTTACGACAAGCCGTGGCTAAAGAGCTGGGTTTGACTATTGATAATCCAGCAGCTTTAGTTGATAACATTCAACACAAGCTTATTGAATTGCACAACTCAGGTTTACGAGTGGTGGCGATTCTTGATGAGGCCCAGGCGTTGTCAGATGAAGCTCTAGAGACCTTAAGGTTGTTTGGTAACTTAGAAACCGAAGATAAGAAGCTGCTGCAAATTGTTCTATTAGGGCAGCCGGAATTGGATGCTCGATTAGAGGCTTATCATCTAAGGCAATTTCGTCAAAGAATCACATTCAGTTCGACACTGAGACCGCTTACTCTCGATGAAACGGTAGCTTACATTGATAACCGGATCGCTAAATCTGGTGGCAAATATGCTCCCTTTAGCCTGAGCCATAAAAAAGCGATCTGGCGCTCTTCTTTGGGGATCCCAAGGTTGATTAACCAGTTGTGTCATAAAGCTTTGTTGCTTGCTTTTAGTGAAGATAAGAAAAATATAGAAAACCAACATCTCTTTGCTGCAATGCATGAAACATACGATGTGTGTAAACCTAAATTTAAAACGCCAATGCTGTGGGGTTGGAACTAATTATGAGCGTCATTAATAACGCCTTGTCTGAATTGGCAAAAAAAGAGTCAACAGCATCGATTGAAGCTGCGGTGGTACCTAAAGTAAAAACACGCTCTCCATTGGTTTGGGTGGTCGCAGGTTTTACCCTTAGCTTGGCCATGGGGGGCTGGGCTATATCACAAGGCCCAGCTGTCGATAACTCAATATCAACTCGAGATATACAAGTTTCCGTTATTGATACTTCAGAAGGCAATTCAGAGGGTAGTCCTGAAACGGCCATTACTCAACCTGTATCCTCGCCGACTAAGAAGTTAGTGACGCTAGATTCAGCGAACCTTTCGGCTCACAACACGACGATACTAAAAAGTGCTCAAGCTAAATCGGATTCAGTCATTGCATCAACTCAGTCAGTTACAAAGCCTAAAGTAAACCCTGAATCTCAAGCCACACCTAAATCTCAAAGCGCACCTAAAGCAAAAGCAGCAAAGCCAATGCTTGTTGCTAGCGTGGCTAAAAAAGATCCCACACCAGTATCTAATCAACCTGAAACGTCTGGCGATTCAGAAAGCAATGGAATGTTGATTGAGCAGGTGGAACTAACGCCTGAACAACTTTCTATTAATGCTCAAGGCCGAGCTCAGAAGGCTCTTGATGCCAACGACCTTTCTGGAGCGTTGAAAGGTTATAACGAAGCGCTCCGTTATGATCCAAGAAATGAAGATGTCCGTCAGAAACTAGCAATTCTCTATTTTGGTAAAGGTGATACTCGCAAAGCGTATGAGTTATTTCAGTCGGGTATCAAACTCAATATCAACAGTGAAAAACTGCGCCTAGGTTTATCGAAGCTACTTGTGAAAGCCAATCAAGCGGAAGCTGCTTTGAGCCCATTAATACACTTACCGCCTAGTCCAACTCAAGACTACTTAGCAATGCGTGCTGCATTAAGTCAAAAGTCTCAGCAAGAAGATATTGCACTAGAGAGCTACCAAAAATTGACTGAGGTCGATTCAGATAATGCTCGCTGGTGGTTAGGTTTAGCGATTCAGCAAGAACGTCAGCTTGATTTCATAGCTGCAAAGCAATCATACCAAGGAGCATTGGTTAGAGTTGGGATCTCATCTCAGTCGCAAGGCTTTGTACGTGATCGTTTAAAAATAATCAATGCTTTAGAGGAGAGTAGCGATGCAAATTAGATTAAGAAAAAGGCTCGGTGATTTGCTCGTAGAAGAGGGCATCATTACTGAAGATCAAGTTGAACAAGCTCTGGCTGCTCAAAAAAGGACAGGCCGTAAGCTTGGTGATGCACTGATCGAGCTTGGCTTTTTATCAGAGCAGCAAATGCTCAGTTTCTTGTCGCAACAGCTTGCTATTCCTCTTATTGATATTAGCCGAGCTAATGTTGACGTCGAAGCTGTGCAGCTTTTACCTGAGGTTCATGCTCGCCGTCTTCGTGCTTTGGTCATTGGGCGTCAAGGTGACACATTGCGTGTTGCAATGAGTGATCCTGCCGATCTGTTTGCCCAAGAATCATTGCTTAGCCAACTAGGCGACTACGCACTCGAATTTGTCGTCGCACAAGAGAGACAATTGGTTGATGGTTTCGACCGTTATTACCGAAGAACCAAAGAGATTGCCTCATTTGCTGAGCAGCTTCATGCTGAGCATAAAGTTAATGAAGCCTTTGACTTTGATATCGCTGAAGAAGACAGCGACGAAGTTACGGTCGTTAAGCTAGTAAACTCGCTGTTTGAAGATGCTATTCAAGTTGGTGCGTCTGATATTCATATTGAACCAGATTCAAACGTATTACGTTTACGTCAGCGTATTGATGGTGTCCTGCATGAAACGTTGTTGAATGAAGTGAATATTGCTTCTGCACTGGTTTTGCGTTTGAAGCTGATGGCTAACCTCGACATTTCAGAGAAACGACTGCCTCAAGATGGTCGCTTTAATATTCGCGTTAAAGGTCAATCGGTCGATATTCGTATGTCGACTATGCCAGTACAGCACGGTGAGTCAGTGGTTATGCGTTTGCTTAATCAATCGGCTGGCCTACGTAAATTGGAGTTGTCAGGCATTCCGAGTGATTTGCTCGTTCGTCTTCGTCATCAATTACGCCGCCCACATGGCATGATTCTCGTAACCGGGCCTACGGGCTCAGGTAAAACAACGACTCTATACGGTGCGTTAAGTGAATTAAACGAACCGGGTAAAAAGATCATTACCGCTGAAGACCCTGTAGAATACCGTCTTCCTCGTGTGAATCAGGTTCAGGTAAACCCTAAGATTAACCTCAATTTCTCAACGATTTTGAGAACCTTCCTACGTCAGGATCCGGATATCATTCTTATTGGTGAGATGCGAGATCACGAAACCGTTGAAATTGGTTTGAGAGCGGCACTTACTGGTCACTTAGTGTTAAGTACTCTGCATACCAACGATGCAGTAGACAGTGCACTGCGTATGATGGACATGGGGGCTCCGGGTTATCTGGTAGCAAGTGCTGTTCGAGCCGTGGTCGCACAGCGGTTAGTTCGTAAGGTATGTACTGATTGCAAGGTTGATGATGAGCTGGATGAAGCGCGTAAGCAATGGTTGAGTGTTCGTTTCCCAAACCAGCGAGGTACGCCATTTATGAAAGGGCGTGGTTGTCAAAATTGTAATTTGACAGGCTACAGTGGTCGTATTGGTGTGTTTGAAATGTTGGAGCTCGATCAGCCTATGATGGATGCGCTTAGAGCCAATGATGCCGTTGGTTTTGCTCAAACGGCAAGGCAGTCTGAAAATTACAAACCGCTGTTAGCTTCTGCGATGGAATTGGCCATACAGGGGGTTGTGAGCTTTGATGAGGTAATGAACCTTGGCGAAGGCGATGCTTCTGGTGCCACTGATCCAATTTATCTGTAGGGGTAGAGTGATATGCCAACTTATCGTTATGTAGGTCGCAGTTCTGATGGCAGTCAAGTGACAGGCCAGTTGGATGCAAATACCGAAGATCTTGCTGCTGACAGTTTGATGAGTAAAGGGATCATTCCAACTTCGATTAAACTTGGAAAAAGTGGCGGTTCAATCCTGGATATGGATGTATCCAGTCTGTTCTCCCCGAATGTGCCTTTAGAGGTGTTGGTTCTGTTTTGCCGACAGTTGTATAGTTTAACTAAGGCGGGTGTTCCGCTATTAAGATCGATGAAAGGGTTAACTCAACATTGTGAAAATAAGCAACTGAAAGTAGCACTTGAAGAAGTGGTCGCTGAACTTACAAATGGTCGTGGATTAGCGGCATCGATGCAAATGCACCCTAAGGTATTTAGTTCATTGTTTGTATCGATGATCAGTGTTGGTGAGAATACAGGTCGTTTAGATCAGGCATTGTTACAACTGGCTGGATACTACGAACAAGAGGTTGAAACTCGAAAGCGAATCAAAACGGCAATGCGTTACCCAACGTTCGTGATTACTTTTATTACAATCGCTATGTTTGTCTTGAATATATTCGTGATTCCTCAGTTTTCGAGTATGTTCGCGCGTTTTGGGGTCGACTTACCACTTCCAACTCGTATTTTAATGGGGATGTCTGAGTTCTTTGTTAATTACTGGGGGTTAATGCTTGGATTAATCTTTGGTCTTGTTTTTGCTTTTAAAGCATGGGTTAAGACAGATAAAGGGTGGGAAAAGTGGGATCGGCTGCGCTTAAAAATGCCAGTGATTGGTGGGGTGGTCAATCGAGCTCTATTGTCGCGCTTCTCACGTACTTTTGCTTTGATGCTAAAAGCAGGTGTACCGCTTAACCAATCGTTATCGCTATCGGCTGAAGCTTTGGACAATCGTTTTTTAGAACTTCGTGTTCAAGGTATGAAATCGGCAATAGAAGCGGGAAGTACCGTTTCTTCTACCGCGATTAACAGCGAGATTTTCACACCACTCGTGATACAAATGATTTCTGTGGGTGAAGAAACGGGTCGTATTGATGAGTTGCTGCTTGAAGTTGCGGATTTTTACGACCGAGAGGTTGATTACGATCTAAAAACGTTAACCGCTAGAATTGAACCTATTCTGTTGACGATCGTTGCGGGAATGGTGCTGGTTTTAGCTCTGGGTATTTTCTTGCCAATGTGGGGAATGCTGGATGCAATCAAAGGTTAGGGGATGCTGAATAACCTACAGCGCTCACGTTTTGTTATTTGGGTTGCGGTTATTCTTTTTCTCGTTATGGGATTGCTTTCTGTATGGAAAACAGTAGAAGAAGAAGCAACGAACACGGCATTAATCGTTGCGAGCAAGCGAATTCTTGAGCAAGCGAATTTGTTCAAACAGCAGTATTTGTTATCTGGTGTGGAGCAAAAGAATGATGCGAAACCGCCAAAGACTTACAGCAGAACGGGGTGGGTTATGCCAATTCAAGACTCGGCTCGAAATTGCGGTTATTGGTTGGAGCAATTATATCCTAAGGGGCGTATTTTAGGTCTCAGCTCTCCAAACATTGAAGACAAAAGTGATAACATTCATTTTCATTGCCGTTATCATTATAGTGATAAGTATCAGATAGATATATTACTCAAAAAAGAAAGATTTAGTGTCAAAGTCAATATATTGGCCTTGTGAACGTATTGGCGCTGTTTTTATGGTTTTATGCATGGTCAAATGTATAATGCGCATTAGCAATTAGATGAGTAGGTAGAAAGTGCTTAAAAATCAAAAGGGTTTCTCCCTAGTCGAGTTAGTCATAGTGATTGTTGTTGTGGGTTTATTAGCTGTTGCAGCTTTACCCCGTTTCTTGGATGTGACAGACGAAGCCAAGAAAGCCAGTATTGAAGGTGTCGCGGGTGGTTTTGCGACAGGCGTACTTTCAGCAAGAGCGCAATGGGAAGCAGAAGCTCGTCCATCAGAAAGAATTGGTGTTGAAATATACAATACTGTAAATTACGATGGTGTTGATTTTTGGCTAACCAGATCAACAAGTAGCAATGGAAGCACTAATTTTAGAGACGGCTACCCATGGTCTATAAACACAAATTCAGCTTCAGCTCCGTCTAATGATGTGACTGATGCTTCGTGTGTCGATTTAATGGAAAATCTACTTCAGAATCCTCCTAAAGTTGGAACATTAACCAATGTGGCTAATGGTTCGAATTACAAATATTCAGCGCAAGCGGATAATAGCAATGACTACTGCACTTACGTTCAATTGGAAGGCGGTACTCAGCATCAATTCGTTTACGAGATTAGAACTGGTCGTGTGACCGTAACACTGCAGTAAACCTGCGTTTAAATATACATAGAGAGAAAAGACTATGAAAAAACAAAGCGGTTTCACCCTAATAGAACTAGTGGTGGTAATTGTTATTCTAGGTATTCTTGCAGTTACTGCAGCACCTCGTTTTTTAAATTTACAAGGTGATGCTCGTACGTCGTCACTGCAAGGCCTGCGTGGCGCAATGGCTGGCGCGACAGGTATTGTGTATGGCGGTTCGGCAGTTGCTGGAGAAGAAGCTTTAGGGAAAACACAAGCTGACGGTGAAGCTAATACACCACCACTATCTAATGGCGTTACTACTCACTTTGGCTTCCCTACAGCTAATACTGCTGGTATTGAAGCTGCTGTCACTGGTTTAACTGGTACCGACTGGGTTGCTGTAGCTGTGAGTTCAACAGGTGTTACTCCCACTTCTGTTGCATACTCATTTGCGGGAACAAACCCACTGCAACCAAGCAATGGTTTTGTATACGATGCAACTACACCTGCTAATAACAATGGCTGTTTTGTCATTTATGTTGAAGCTGCCAATGCTACAACACCTGCATTTGTTGATGTTGTCACTACTGGTGCGAATGGCTGTTAATAGTATTGTCATGGAATATCAAGGCCAGCATTGCTGGCCTTTTTTCTGTCTGAAATTCACGTAAGCAACAAAGACAACTTCCTTTCCCTGAGTTACACTTAATCTTCAAACTATCAAATATTTAGCGGATTGGATTTCGGTGAATCAATTCAATAGAACATACAGAAGCATCGGGTTTCAGCAACAAGGTTTTACTTTAGTCGAGCTAATCATTGTGATCTTGTTGATCGCGATTGTCTCTGCCTACGCTGCTAGCCGTTTTTCCGGAAGGGATAGTTTTTCTGCCTTTGCTGCTCAAGAGCAAGTAACTTCTGTTGTCCGCCAAGTTCAAGTGAATCGTATGCAGTCCAATGTGGACCTTGGGGCCGTCGTTGGAGAGAGCAATTTTATTCTCGCTATCGTTGGAAATTGTATCGGCTCGGAAGTGAGCTGTACCGCGCGAAGCCAAGCGCGGAGTGATTGGGTTATGCTCAACGGAGTTAACTTAACGGCTGCATCTGATACCACTCCCGCTATTCCTCTATCTCTAGTTAACTTTGATTTATTAGGTAACCCTACAACAGGTGAAACACCTGCAGGCGTTGTCGTTAACGTTGCAGCTGGTGTGGTGATTACGATTACTTCAAATGTGAATACCTGCCGTGTGGAAATTAACGCGCAAGGTTATGTCGAAAATGGGGTGTGCTCATGAATAGTATTCATAAATCACCTGTAAAAGAACGTGGTTTTACATTAATTGAAAGTGTGATTGTGATTGTGGTTATGGGGCTCGCGATGATGACCATCATAAACTTTTTAGCGCCTCAGGTTAGTCGATCTGGTGATCCTCATTATCAGACTCGTTCAGCCGCGCTAGGGCAAAGTGTGATGTCGATAATTCTTGCTCGAGGGTTCGATGAAAATAGTGACTTTGGTGGCGGGGAACTTAGATGTGGTGAGGGGGCTGCTGTCGGTGTTAATTGCACAGCTGAAGCGAGATTGGGCCCTGAAGAGACTGATATTGCCCTATACAATGATGTCGATGACTATGATGGATGTTGGGAACCCGATGCTGATGTCGCAAACCTCTGTCGAGATTTAAACGAACTTATTGGCGAAGATGGCGCAACAACCTACAACAACTACCGCCTAGATATTGATGTGACGTACCAAACTGTCGATCAACTAAAAAGAATCAACCTAACGATCTCGGCCTCAAATTATCCTCCTATCGTGCTGGATGCCTATCGAGGGAATTACTAATGAGAAGGCAAGGTTTCACTCTTATTGAAATGATTATCACCATGATTGTTGGTAGCATTTTAGTTGTAGGCATTGCTGGGTTTGTTGAGTTAGGTGCGCGTGGCTATGCGGACACCGTAGATAGGCAGCGTTTACAAACTCAAGCAAAGTTTGTCTTAGAAAAAATCACTCGTGAAGTGCGTCATGCTGTACCTAATATGTTCAATCAGAATGCTGTTGTCCCTGGATCTCGCTGTGTTTCATTTTTCCCTATCGTTACCTCTGGTATTTATGCGATGTCGGGCGATGATATTCAATTTGTCACGGCTGATAATGCACTGACGGCCGCTGTTCTAGTCCCGTTATCTTTAGTGATAAATCCTACAGAAGCGGCGCCGACCAATAATATTTTCCCCTTAGCTACTGTAACTGCAACCAATAATACTTTCTTGCTTGCTAATGAGTCTGTAAACCTTGTGGGTAATTCGGTTTCAAATCGACATTATATTTACAATCCTAATGGCCGCGTCACCTATTGCATTGTGAATGGCCGAGTATGGAGAAGTGAAGGTAATGGCGCGCTAATCCCAATTTCGGATACGGGAGTGACTGGGGATTTAGACTATCAACCCGCAAATGTTCAGCGTAATGGTATCGTCCATCTTGAGTTTGAATTTAGAAACCAAGTCGGGGATGAACTGACCAATTTCCAGCAAGACATACAGGTGAACAATGTTCCTTAAAAAAAGACAAGTCGGAAGCCTGTATATTGTCGTCATCTTTGTCTTGGTGGTGATGGGTTTTCTGGCGACAACCTTAAATCGCATAGAGTGGTCCAATCATGACGCACATACAAAAGATGTGATTGGTACTCAAGCCCATCTTTTAGCTCATTCGGCAATAGAGCGAGCCTTAATGCAGATATATCCACCTAGAGCCAACACAACGGTTTTATTTGATGTGGCTGCAGAGTGTGCAAACTTGAATGGAACAGCAATGAACTTCGCAACGACAATTACATGTGCAGATGTTCAAATAACGTGCTCACCAACAGGTGGTCAACTTGTCGATAGTTCTCAGTTATACACAGTAAGAGCGGTCGCAATGTGCGGAACGGGTGTGAATTTAATGCAACGTAGTCAAGATGTGTGGGTGAGGGGAGTAATATAAATGCGCCTACTTAGTAGAGTTAGCCTCGTATTTTTTATTCTTTTTAGTGTGTTGTTTCAAACTAATGCATTGGCTAATCAGTGTTTATCTAAAGGGGCATGGGTAGATGCTCGAAATGGTTTTTGTTTCACTTTTCAAATTGATTCTGATGGAAAAAATCGTGCTCGTTTGGAAGGAACTTACTATTTCCCAATTTGGACCGATGATACTGTTTATCAAGGTTATAGCTCTAATGTTTATGAAAGAGACTATGTATCAGAAAGAAAACAAAGAACTTTCCAAGTTAAATTTACACGAACTTCAAATTATAATGCTAGGCATATTAAAGGCATAATTACCTACTCTGTTGATGGAGTAGTAAAAGGTTCTCCTTTTGCGATCAATTTGTCTCAAAAAACAGGTGTTGATAAATTTTACCCATATTTGAGATTGAACTTAAAAGGAACACAATTTTACGATAGCGATAAATATTGTATTAGTAGTGGTAGCTGTGGAGCATTACCTCCTCCACCCGTAACAAAATTTGATGATGCTCGCTTTGAGTTCGGTCGTTTGGACTCAGCCAACTGTAAAGCTAGCGATTGCACGATCACCTTCAATAAAACCTATAGAACGACTCCATTGGTATTTCTTATGCCAACGATTGATCCTGTTAATCCTGATAGTGATGCGCCTGCAACACTTTCTATAAAAAACATCAGTTCAACGCAAGCGACATTCCACCAAGAAGTTGCTCCTCAACACTGGAATTACAATCTTGCTTCAAAACCAATGTCTTCGATTAGTTACCTTGTGGTTGAACCCGGCACTATAACATTCAGTGATGGACATAAGGCAATTGCAGGTTACCTCGATACCAAAGCGTATCAAGCGCATGGAAAAAAAAGCGATCCTAAGTGGGAGTCAGTCCCTTATTCAAGGTTTAGCTCACATCGAATAGGGGATGATGATCCCGTTGTATTTGCTCAGATTAATAGCTCGACGAACCGATGGTTAACTGCCGGCATTGATGACGTAAATCAAACGAGTGCCAAATTCTATTTAGAGCTGACTCGTGTGGATACAAATAACCCGCCTTCTCAGCCAGAAAAAATAGCGTTTTTAATTTCAGATGAACATGATGGCACGTCAAACGGAATTAATTATGAGTTTGGCCGCATTTCTCTTGATGATGACAGCGGATCCTCAAAACCTATCCTTAAATCTTGTAATGATATGCATGATCTTGAAAACGAATATCAGTCCCTACCTGGAATTGTCGCAAGTAAAGTCACCCGTAAAGGAGGCCAAGGTGGTTGGTTGAGACTTTGTAGCGTGAAGCATAACGGCAGTGACGATAATGACTATCAAGTAGGACTTGTTGTTGATGAAGATCTGTCTCTGAGTGGTTCAAAAGGATGGAGGTCTCATACTGACGAAAAGATCGGGTACTTTGCTTTTCAAGTCAATAAGCTCCCTAAGTTTACGAAAAACTACTGTTCGGCTTTTCCTTCTGCAGTTCAAGGTTGGAGAAACTCGTCAGGTAGCAGTATTGAGATGTGGAACCAATCTAAAATTACCAATGCGTTATTGGAGGCTGGCCAAAGAAAGGTCGGGTTTGGAAGTGCTCAATTTGGGAATGCAGTGAAATGTGATGGGATATCGTGTACTAACGATCCCACAAAGCAAATTGTACAATCTAAACTGGATGATTTCCTGATAACAAATTCAGGTAGTGATATCTGGAATACAACAAAAACGTTAACACCTTTATCTCAAAAGAGCTTATCAATTGGTCAGTCAACCGTGACACTGACTGCTGGCGACTACTATTTTAATTCTTTGAATATCAATACCCACTCTTCCTTGAATATTCAAGGGAAGGTGATTATTCATACTCGATACTTAAATTTATCGAATAATTCAAGGATTAATAATTCAGGTAATGCAGATAACCTTGTAATAGTTGGGTATGACCCTACTAAAGGTTCATCTGGACAAACGTGCCCTGCATATGGTTGTGAAATGGATTTATCCAGTCAATCACAAATCAAAGCATTGATTTACAGCGAGGGGGAGGTTCGGTTATCTAATGGATCACATGTGTACGGTGCGGTTACCGTTCGTGACCTTCATATGAGTGGAGCATCTCAGATTACCGGGGAAAGCCAATGTTTTTCTGAGCCAGAGTTGGTTATTACTCCAGGCTCTAGCTCTGGGTTAGCTTGTACCGGTATTCCTATAAACTTTAAGTTGGTCGATAAAATAACCAAGCAACCTGTCAATAATTACACTGGGACGCTTGATGTTACTATTCCAAATAACAGCTCGGGTGATGCGTGTTGGTTAAATTCTGATAACTCCTGCTCTACGTCATTGACTCATGATTTCGTCGCAGGGCAGATGGCTACTTACACCAAATCCCTGTCAAGTATTGGTCTATCTCCGGTTTCAATTTCTGCTTCGATTCGAGGGCAAAGTAACATAAGTGCAACAGGTGGACCTTATCAATTTGTACCTTATGGATTTAAAATTGAAGATAAACAAAGGGTTGATGGAGGTAAGGGGCAGGTTGCTTTCCGAACATTTGAGACCGAAGTTACCGCAGTGGCATCAGGAGCGGCTAACCCAAGGGCGTGTCAGAAAATATCGGATTATGATGGAGCTAAATCGCTTTATGCTTCCTATGAGCAGATAACTCAAGGCAATAGTGGTTGGAATAATGAGCTATTTCTCAATTCGTATAGCATCAAGGTCGGTAGTTCACCTTTAAATGGAACCAAAGTGAACAATATTGCCTTTAAAAATGGTGTTGCAAAACTGACTTCTCAATACTGGTCGGCTGGTCATATAAAACTTCATTTGGCAGATGCTGACTGGCAGCCCTCGAATCAATCTATACCCAATTGGAAAGGCTTACAGAGTTCTATTGATGTGTATGTTAGGCCATTTGCTTTGGTGAGTTGCCAAGATAACTCCGGTGTACCAAATGCCCCATTCCCTTCCGGTAGCTCAACAGGAGGAGCTTCATTTATCGCTGCAGGTGAAACCGCTTATTTAGCCGTTAGTGCGATTGCTTGGGAGCCTAGTGCTGATCGTAATAATGACGGTCTCATTGACAGTTCATTTTCGGGGGATTTATGTAGGGCTCTTTCAGTATCTGGCTTTGATGATGAAGTTGTGTATGTCAATTATGCTCTTGAAAGCCCGAGTAATGGCCATAATGGCGTATTAAGCGTTGGTAATAAAAACAGTGGTGATGAATTGTCACCGCAACCTATCCCTGCTGATATGTGGTTGAATGGCTACGCGTATAAGAGCTTAGCTTGGTCTGAAGTAGGTAGCATTAAACTATGGGCAGACAAACCGGACTACCTGAATGGGATGACGGTGCCAGGTTATAAAACAACCGCTGGTCGTTTTTATCCTAAATATTTTCAAGTGGTGAACAATGCGGTGTGGGATTACCCGGGGAATCAATCATATGCATACATGAATCAGCCTTTTGACGGCGTTACATTTGATGTGGAAGCACTGAGTCTACAACTCACTGCGGTGAAGAACTATGGATATTTTAATCCAACAATTACCGCTAACTTTGCTTTGTATGAGGCTAACCCTGTTTTTGTCAGTCGTTTTCATTCTGGGACTCCGAGTAAGTCGTGGGCTTCCGCCTCGGATAAGAGTATTGGCACATTTACGCTACATGAGAATTCGCCTTCTACTAACTGTGCTAGCGAGTTGTGTTGGGCTAAAGCATCATCGGTTGATGGCTATGAGGATGGACCATTCAATACCGCGGTAAGTGCAACCTCGACGATTTCAATTGATGCTGTGGGGAACAACGTCGATCCTATTAGCTATCACTATAATGGTACTCCTCGATTACTAACGGTTCAGCCTACTATTCGATTTGGTCGCGCTGTAATAGATAGCGTTGGTGGAGTTGCTGGTGGTGGTATGAATATACCGCTCCGCATAGAGCATTGGACCGGAACAAGTTTTGCCACTCATGAAGGTGATAACTCGACGAATTTAGCCGGTATAAATACGGAAGGTGACAACCGAGATATCTGGGTTGAAACGGGAGCTACGGCCGCTGATGTAAATCTTTTAGGGGGCGGTGGTGTTGTGAATGGTATATCTAACTCTATACAGGTTGTTCAAGCGCCAATAGATCCAGAGGTTAGGCAACAAACACAGGTTTGGTTGGAGCTAAATAGCGGTGTAAATGCCGCTCCTTGGCTCCGTTATCGCTGGCAAGATCCTAACCGGGTGGAAGTTGCTGGTGAAGAAGATCCCTCAACAGTAGTCACCTTTGGCATCCATCGCGGGAACGATCGTGTGATCTACCGAGGTGAAAGTGGCTTAATAGGTCAGCAATAATATGATTTTTTGGCTGTTAAGTTAGGAATCTGTAAGAAATTGTGGGTTTCAGTCCATGTTTATACTTCAATGCCTTGCCGTGACAGCAAGGCATTGGTACATTTAGTGCAATTTTTGTCTTCTAATTCTTGCAGGATGAGCGAAGAATATGTTTAAAAAGCTTCGTGGCATGTTTTCAAACGACCTATCGATTGATTTAGGTACTGCCAATACCCTTATATATGTAAAAGGCCAAGGCATTGTTCTTGATGAGCCTTCAGTTGTAGCTATCCGCCAAGATCGTGCGGGTTCTGCAAAGAGTGTCGCTGCGGTTGGTCACGCTGCTAAGCAAATGCTTGGCCGTACGCCTGGTAATATCTCAGCAATCCGTCCAATGAAAGACGGCGTAATTGCTGACTTTTACGTAACGGAAAAAATGCTTCAGCACTTCATTAAGCAAGTGCATGATAACAGTGTTCTTAAACCAAGCCCTCGCGTATTGGTTTGTGTTCCTTGTGGTTCAACGCAAGTTGAGCGCCGTGCAATCCGTGAATCAGCACTGGGTGCTGGTGCTCGTGAGGTTTACCTAATCGATGAGCCTATGGCTGCTGCGATTGGTGCAGGCCTACGTGTATCTGAGCCAACAGGTTCAATGGTGGTTGATATCGGTGGTGGTACGACTGAAGTTGCCGTTATCTCACTAAACGGCGTGGTTTACTCGTCTTCTGTACGTATCGGTGGTGACCGTTTTGATGAAGCTATCATCAACTACGTTCGTCGTAACTACGGCAGCTTGATCGGTGAAGCAACAGCCGAAAAGATCAAACACGAAATCGGTTCTGCTTACCCAGGCGATGAAGTCGATGAGATTGAAGTACGTGGTCGTAACCTTGCTGAAGGTGTTCCTCGTAGCTTTAGCCTGAACTCAAATGAAATCCTTGAAGCGCTTCAAGAACCTTTATCTGGCATCGTATCTGCAGTAATGGTTGCACTTGAACAGTGTCCACCAGAGCTTGCCTCTGATATCTCAGAAAACGGTATGGTACTGACAGGTGGTGGTGCACTGCTTAAAGACCTTGATCGCCTGCTAACTGAAGAAACGGGTATCCCTGTTGTTGTGGCGGAAGAGCCATTAACGTGTGTTGCTCTAGGCGGTGGTAAAGCTCTAGAGATGATCGACATGCACGGCGGTGATCTTTTCAGCGAAGAATAGTATCTAGTGTTAGGCTCTTTTCTTATCTAGTTTTATGTAAAGAGCCTAACACCTTGTCTATAGGATCAAATGTCGCTCTAGGACCAAATATAGAATGAAGCCAATTTTTGGTAGAGGTCCCTCTCTACAATTGCGCCTGTTTTTTGCTGTAACATTATCAGCCAGCCTTATGCTGGCTGATAGTCGTTTAGATGCATTCTCAAATGTCCGCTATCTATTAAACAGCATGGTTGCGCCAATTCAGTATGCCGCTAATTTGCCTCGCACCATGTTTGATGGCGTATACGACCGTTTTAGTACTCGTAAAGGGCTCATTGAATCCAACCATAATATTAAACGAGAAGTCTTGCGACTGAAGAGCGAGTTGATTCTGCTTGAGCAATATCAAGAAGAAAACAAGCGCCTTCGCAAGCTATTAGGCTCTCCGTTTATTCGTGATGAGAAGAAGGTCGTCACAGAGGTTATGGCGGTGGATACTTCACCATACCGACATCAAGTCGTGATCGACAAAGGTCAGATTGATGGAGTGTACGAAGGTCAGCCTGTGATCAATGAAAAAGGCATTGTTGGTCAAGTCACTTTTGTTGCTGCTCATAATAGTCGTGTTTTGCTACTGACTGATGCAAATAACGCAATTCCTGTTCAGGTTATTCGTAACGATATACGTGTTATTGCTTCTGGTAATGGCATGATTGATGAGATCCAGTTAGAGCACATTCCAACCAGTACAGATATCCAAGAAGAAGATCTGCTGGTGACATCTGGACTTGGTGGTGTATATCCAGAGGGTTACCCAGTCGCTTATGTGACTGCCGTTGATTATGATCCGAAGCGTGAGTTCGCCGTTATTAAAGCAGAACCTGTAGTTGAGTTTGATAAGCTCAGATACTTGTTGCTTGTGTGGCCTGATGAAAATAAACAGATGCAAGCAGAACAATCCAGTATCGAACAAGCATTGTTAGAAGGTGAAAATGGTCAATAGCGTTTTAAGAAGCAAAGTCGTAATTGGCTGCTCATTTTTGATAGCACTTATTCTACAAACGATCCCTTGGCCGGGTAGTTTAGACCTATTCAGGCCATCTTGGTTATTACTGGTTACCTGCTATTGGGTTTTAGCGTTACCTTACAGAGTTAACGTTGGTAGTGCTCTAGTACTGGGCTTATTGTGGGACCTTTTGATCGGTTCGACTCTCGGTATTAGAGGCATGATGATGGCAATAGTAATGTACATTATTGCAATGAACTTCCTCGTGATTCGAAATATGGCGCTATGGCAGCAAGCGATAATCATTGCAGCCTTAACAGTGTTGTTTGAAGTGCTGATATTCTTTGGTGAATATTTGATCCAAGATGTCGTTTTCAATCCGTTATCGCTATGGAGCGCATTGATAAACTGTATACTTTGGCCTTGGATGTTTTTATTAATGAGACGTGTACGTCGCCATTGGCATGTAAGGTAGAGTGACGATGGAAAAGAAACATTTAGTTTTGGCATCCGGCTCTCCACGCCGCAAAGAATTGTTATCTCAACTCGGTTATGAGTTTTCTGTCCTTGTAACTGATGTCGAAGAATGTAAACACGCTCAAGAAACCGCCGAAGAGTACGTTAAGCGACTATCTTTAGATAAAGCCTTAGCTGCGTTGTCTTTATTGAAAGGTAACCCTTCTGAAAAACAGCATGTTGCTTCTGGTTCTGATACTGTAGTTGCTAGTTCTCTTGATTCTGAAACAGTGGTTCTGGGCTCTGACACAGTCGTCGTAAGCCAAGGGCAAGTGCTCGAGAAGCCAATAGACCTTGCTGACTCTAAGCGTATGCTTACTCAGTTAGCGAATGATCGTCACCAAGTGATGACGGCAGTTTCTGTTGTATCGGAAGAAAAACAAAAGACAGAAATCATTATTACCGACGTATGGTTTAAACCCCTCAGTGAAAAAGAAATAGAACAATACTGGCAAACAGGGGAGCCATGCGATAAAGCTGGTAGCTATGGGATCCAAGGTTTGGGCGGACGCTTTGTTACCCGAATCGAAGGTAGTTATTACGCCGTTGTCGGCTTACCTTTATTTGAAACGGACCAGCTACTGCAAGAATTCTTATAATTACTAATCTGAGGTGCACCATGAGTGCTGAATTGTTGCTGAACGTGACCCCGAGTGAGACTCGTGTGGCCATGATTGAAGGGGGAGCTCTTCAAGAGATCCATGTCGAACGAGATGCTCGACGCGGGATCGTAGGAAATATCTACAAAGGACGTGTAAGCCGTGTTTTGCCTGGAATGCAGGCGGCATTTGTGGATATTGGCCTTGATAAAGCAGCTTTTTTGCACGCCTCTGATATTGTCCCCCACACTGAATGTGTTGCTGAGAATGAAAAGAAGCAATTTCAGGTTCGTGATATTTCAGAGCTTGTTCGCCAAGGGCAAGATATTGTCGTTCAAGTGGTCAAAGATCCTCTTGGTACCAAAGGTGCCCGTCTAACCACAGACATTACTTTGCCATCTCGTTATCTGGTATTCATGCCGGGCGCAAGCCACGTTGGTGTTTCTCAGAGAATTGATAGTGAGTCAGAACGCAACCGCCTAAAAAAAGTCGTGTCTCGTTACTGTGACGAGCACGGTGGCTTTATCATCCGCACGGCAGCAGAAGGCGCAGATTCAAATGAGTTGGCGCAAGATGCCGCATTCTTGAAGCGATTATGGCTAAAGGTGTTAGAACGTCGTGGTAAGCACAAAGCTCGTACTCGCTTGTATGGTGAGTTGTGCTTAAGCCAACGTATCTTACGTGATTTTGTCGGTACTGAGCTGAGCAAGATTCAGGTCGATTCTCGTCTAGAATATGAAAATCTAAAAGAGTTTACTTCTGAATACGTGCCTGAGCTAACAGACAAGCTTGAGTTGTATGAAGGTGATAAGCCTATCTTTGATATGTACGATACCGAGAACGAAATTCAACGTTCATTGGATCGCAAAGTCGAATTGAAGTCTGGTGGGTATCTGATTATCGACCAAACAGAAGCGATGACAACCGTCGACATCAATACTGGTGCCTTTGTTGGTCGTCGTAATCTAGAAGAGACGATTTTCAATACTAACGTCGAAGCGACACAAGCTATTGCTCGTCAACTTCGCCTTCGTAACTTAGGCGGCATCATCATTATCGATTTTATTGATATGCTGTCTGAAGAACACCGTAAGCGAGTACTAACTTCTTTAGAAGCTGCATTAGACAAAGACCGTGTGAAAACCAACATTAATGGCTTCACACAGCTTGGTTTGGTTGAGATGACTCGTAAACGTACTCGTGAAAGTATTGAGCATATTCTGTGTTCTAGCTGCCCTGCTTGTGAAGGTCGCGGTAGCGTGAAGACAGTTGAAACCGTTTGTTATGAAATTCTTCGAGAGATCACACGAGTGAATCGCGCGTATGACGCCGATAAGTTTGTTGTTTATGCGGCGGCTGCCGTTGCCGAGGCGTTAGAAGGCGAGGAATCTCACGCGCTTGCTGAGCTTGAAGTGTTTATTGGTAAGCAAGTTAAAATCCAGGCTGAGCCTCTGTACATACAAGAGCAGTTTGATGTTGTTATGATGTAATGGATATTTTGTGAGTTCAAGCGTTACTCTGATTCTTCGTACATGTTTATGGTTAGTGGTTACTCTCTTAGTAACACTAGCCATTGCTGTCACTACACTGCGTGTAGCCTTACCCAATTTAAATAAGTATCAATCTGAAATTGAGCTTTGGGTAAACCAACATTCCGGTTTTGAGTTTTCTATTCAAGATGTGGGTGGTTTTTGGCGTAACACTCATCCCTCTATTGCTCTGCAAGGTGTTAAGGCTAGCCTTCCCAACGCAGAAGATGTAGCTTTCTCTGTTGAGCGTGTTGAAGTTGAGTTTGACTTGATTCAATCGGTCGTGCAGATGCGTCCTGTCGTGGCCGATTTGGTCATGAATCAAATGTACCTCGACATCCGCTCAATTGATCTATTTGCCGGGCAAAACGGTAAAGATGTACCTAAAGACCCCGGCTCTTCCAAGCGAGTGATGCAGGAGCTGGACAATTTACTTTTAAAAACTTTGGTGGATGTGACCGCTAAAGATTCCTCTCTTCTATATCGAACTATCTCTGGTGAAGAACGTCAG